>JANODQ010000671.1:0-3901 GCA_031412775.1 Pirellulaceae bacterium
GAATGGTGCAACGATATGCTCGAATCGGCGTCAGATGATATGGATTTGGATTTCGAGATGCACCTGCACTTTCAGAGCGAGTGGCAGCCAATTTACGATAGAGTCAACGCATGGCTAAAAGCGTCGGAGCAGAGATCGGAAACCAAATGACTAACCAACCAACCTGCGAAGTCTGCGAGCGTGCGAACTTCCCGATTTACTTAGAATACTACACACCGGGAAAGCGAATTGCGCGATGCTGCAACTGTTCGCGGATTGTGTGGGTAGCGTCGGATCAGAAAGCCTCCACCAACGAAAAGTAGTCCGCAACTTTTTCCCAAAATCTTTTGTTTGGGCTATTGCATTGTATATACGATGCCGATAATATAGTCACATGCGAACGACACAACGTCGGACAGAGAAACACCATCCACAGGTTACAGGGAACAACATGGCTAAGTACGAAGTAACGTTTTCTTGCGGTCACCTCCAAGAAGTTGAGCTATTCGGTAAGCACAAAGAACGAGACCGAAAGGTTGAGTGGTATCAATCGACAGGTGTTTGCTCCGCGTGCTTCAAAGCTCAAAAGGATGCCGAACTTCGCGAGATCAGCACCAAAATAGCTGAGGCTTCAACTGAACTGGGACTACCGGCCTTGACTGGATCGGAAAAGCAAGTTGTGTGGGCTGAGATTCTTCGCCAGCAACGAATCAAGTCGTCCGCTGAGGACTTTGCGAGATTTTACGAACGGCATGCGGATTTGAAGGATCGCGCAGAGCCAGTGTTGGATTGGCTTCTAACACAAACTTCTGCGAAATGGTGGATCGACAATCGCAACGAAGACACTAGCGTTTTACTGTGCGAGTGCCCAGCATTTTTTGATTTAGTCCGAGACTTCCCAGGGCCTTTTGCACGCTTCCAAATCGTTATTGCTAAGCATTTGGAAGCACAAGTGGCAAAAGACGAGGCTGCGCGAATTAAGCGATTGGAAGGCAGTTCCTGCGAAAAGCTTAAAGAACTGCTTCTAAAACTGAATGCAAAAAAATGCGTTGCAAAGGTTTGGAAAAACGAACAAGGAGTTAAGCGGGTCTACGTTGAAATTGATGGCCGAACCGGAACCTATCATCACACTGGAGACAAGTACACAGCGAAGGGAACGTTTGAGTTCTTCGGGTCGAAGATTGTTGGGAACGATGCGGATGGTATTGTTGAAGTCCTTTCTTGGCTGTGCGACAAGTGGGGTCGCAATCAGTTCACGGTGGCTGTGTGAGACATACGATTTGTATCGAGTGGATCGGAGGACCGCATGCAAGCAAACACCGCATGCGGCACAGATCGCGACCGGAAGGGCAGGGCAAACCTTGGGTGGCAAAGTTTACCCAACAGTATCCAGGTGGTTGCGATAGGAGTTTCATTCAGCCTCAGCTTGATCTAGCTGATTCCAATTCAACCATGTCGCGTGGAGTGATGCTGTATTTTCATTTGCAGTTTGGTTCTTACGAGATTTTTGAACCTATCTCGTGGGGCAATCACAAACGTTACTACGCTATTTTTGATTCTTTGGGTTTTAGAGAAGTTGACTTAAAAGAGGCGCTTGCAAATGTCCCGCAAATATCTTGGAGTGAGCGTGCTGGAAGCAGCTCGCAATCGCATGGAGTTCGCGTTCAAAACGTTTCCCAAGATATGCGTCTCGTTCTCCGGAGGGAAGGATTCGACCGTGATGCTGCATCTAGCGATGGAGCAAGCAAAGCGCTCGGGGAGGCGTTGCAGCGTATTGTTCGTCGACCTAGAAGGCCAATACAAGATGACGATTGATTTCATTCAGCAGATGTACGATCTATACGCTGACCGGATCGATCCATACTGGATAGCACTGCCTTTGAACCTGCGAAATGCCGTTTCGATGTTTGAGCCTCAATGGATGTGCTGGGATCAAGCAGCCAAAGATAGATGGGTTCGGCAACCACCTGCAATTGCAATAACTGATCCAAAACGTTTTCCTTGGTTTCGCGAGCGAATGGAATTTGAGGAGTTGATTCCGGAGTTTCAATGGTGGCTCAGTGATAAGCAATTGACTGGCTGTTTGGTTGGGATTCGAACACAAGAAAGCCTTAACCGCTGGCGTTCGCTAACTCGCAAAAAAGCTACTTTTGAGGGTCGGCAGTGGACGACTTACACAGGCAAAGCCACCTATAACGTGTACCCGATTTACGACTGGCAGACAGAAGATATTTGGAGGTATCACGCTCTCACTGGACTGCCGCACAATCCGGTTTATGACTTAATGCACAAGGCTGGGTTATCAATTCATCAGCAACGAATTTGCCAACCGTATGGGGATGATCAACGCAAAGGCCTTTGGCTGTTTCACCTGATCGAGCCAGAGACTTGGGGTCGCGTTGTTGCGAGAGTGAGCGGTGCGAATGCTGGTGCGTTGTACGCAAACGAGACAGGCAACGTGTTAGGTATTCGAAAGGTCACAAAACCAGACTCAATTACTTGGAGGCAGTTTGCTGAACGGTTGCTTGAGTCGATGCCAAAACAAACAGCAGACCACTACAGAGACAAGATCACAGTATTTTTACACTGGTACGCAAATCGTGGCTTCCCCGATGGAATCCCTGATGAAGGGCCGTCTGTGTCGAAAGAGATTCCTTCTTGGACGAGAATTGTCAAGGCTTTATTGCGAAACGATTATTGGTGTAAGGGATTGTCTTTTACGCAGCACAAGTCGCCAGCATTCGAGAAATACCAAAAGCTTATGAAAAAACGAAGGGAACAAAAAGAATGGCAACACTTATAAAACAACTCCAGGAATGGATAATGTCCATTGAAAACACTGACGAACGCATCGCAGCGATAAACGCAGTCAAACTAGCATTGCATGAGGTTTCTCCATTGAAAAATGAGCCAGTTGATTGTGTGCTTTGGGTAAAGTCGGATTCGGTGCAAGCCAACGACTACAACCCAAACAGCGTAGCAGCGCCAGAAATGAGACTGCTTGAAAAGTCCATAGAAGCTGACGGATACACGCAACCGATCGTAACCTATCGGCAGGACACAGAACGAGAATCCTATTTGGTTGTCGACGGATTCCACCGAAGCAAAGTAGGCAAATCCCACAAGCCTGTTTTGGATCGATGCAACGGATATTTACCGATCACTCGCATCAACGGTGAACGCGCCGACAAGGCCGACAGGATTGCAGCAACGATTAGACACAACCGCGCACGCGGCAAGCACGGAGTCGAGCAGATGGGAGAAATCGTTATTGAGCTTGCACGTCGCAATTGGGACGAAAAGAAGATAGCGAAGGAACTAGGCATGGAACCCGACGAGGTTTTGCGATTGAAGCAAATCACAGGCCTAGCAGAAATGTTTGCCAATCAACAATTTTCAGAAGCTTGGGAGAGCACATGAATACGCACATTGTAATTGAGAATCACGGCCCGCTTATTGTTTCAACAAACTATTGGCGGACGGATGCGGCTAAGGCAGGGAAGGTTTATTGCTCCTGCAATGCTGGTGCTATTCGTATTTTGATTCCAAAGTCGCAAAGACACATGGTTGATGAAATGAGGTCGGCCAAGTACGTGATACTATCGCGAGGCCCTTGGAAGGCTAATCGATTAAACGAAGCTGTTGAACTACTATTTGAGGACGAAACACAAACACCTTTCTCAATGCACCTATCCGTTGAGTCGTTCGATCTGCTTCCCGCAAAGCCGGAACCTGGACGCGAGTGGATTGTTAGTATATGGTTGGAAAAAGACAGGGAACCGAAAAAAGCTCTAGAGCGACCTTGCAAGTGGCGCTTGGTTAAGGAAATACCTTGCTTAGATCCGTGGAGTGAAAATGCCGAAGTCACTTAATGAAGGCCCATCCGCAATCGTGCCGATCCGCGCGCCATCAGCGGAAAAAG
>JANODQ010000672.1:0-2429 GCA_031412775.1 Pirellulaceae bacterium
AACGATCGATGCCAGCTGCGCCTTCACCTGTGATCGTTGCTTCATCTGGTCGGAGATACTTCTTTGAGAATGCCATGGTTGGATGTCCTTGAAGGGTTGTAAATTGTTTTCAAATTGAATGTGTCAACAGTTGTGCGAACAGTTGACAAAACGGATGTATCAACTGTTGATGAATTCGATGCCAACGAAAAACCCCGCCACTCGGTAACACGATCGACGGGGTTAGACCTACGTTTAACTTCAGCTTGGCGGCTAGGCACAGGAAAAGACATTTAACCAAGCCTAGCCGCCTTGCCGAAATGGATTAGACCGTATCAGGATCATTGGAAGGATCTACCCACAATTCATATCCGAACCTTCGATTGTGCCAACACACCCTGGGACATTCTCGAGCAAGATATTCGCGAGCTATCGAAGGAGTACGGAAACGTCATCTTTCATTTGGATGAAGCACACATGCTCGCTCGATCGAAATCAGACGAGCGTATGTGTATGCTGATGGATCGATCGTCCGCATTGTTCATTGCGACAACATCGAATCCTTCATGTCTCAGCGATGCAGTAAAGAGGCGTTTATCACGTCCAGTACCAACTTCGCTTCCTACGAACGAAGAACTTATCAGTTTCATTCATCGTCGGTGCCAAGAATTCGGAATCGTCATCGAAGATGACTCGCTTCCGCCTATCGTCGCCGCAAGGTGTCAAAACTATGTTTCGGATTGTCTAGGCATTCTCTCGTACGTTGCAGCGGAATACGACTACACTCTCAGCCTTGAATCCATTCGCGAATTCAATTTTCGTTTTGATTCAGTTGAAAGTTAGTTGATTGATTCTTTCGCACACCGTTAGGAAATGGTCAACCTAACGGTTTTTCAAGCATTATGGATATCACCTCAATGTGCGGTCGTGCACGACATAGTACCGAAGCTGTAAAGCGAAAGTTGCCAGGGTTGGATTACCAACTTTATTCGGGTAACAGAAAAGGCAAGCAGCACATAGCTCTAATGATATCAATAATGGACCTTAGATTTGAAACAACGTTCCTCTACTACTTCGTCAACAAGTTCCTTTAGAGGGTGTATCTTTCAAAAAGCAGAATGCAAATTCGGTCAGTTGTTTAATAGGACTGATGATAAGCAATTTGCGAGCTTCGATGCTTTGTATACTTTCTGCCTCGACCAGCAAGAGAACTCACAGGTCCACAGCAAGAATGCCGCCGACATTATTCCGATGAGCTATGGGGGAAAACTCGGGCTCAAGATCGCCGGGGATCGGTGGTATGGATTGAATGACTGGAGCTTCGGCCAGGTTTGCCGGATGTCGGGTGTCCGGAAGGAAACTATCAATCACCTGAAGGTCGAAACAGCGGCACACGTGCTTTCCGAAACGTTCCCTACCAGCCAGAGGCCGTTTCAAGTGCTGACGCATCAAGGTCAGGTCCGCTCGATAAAAGCCGAGTCTTTCTCGGGGCCATCCAATGCGTCTCTTCTCGAAGTCATCATCGACGAAGCCTATGACTACGCCCCACCACTAACGGCCTTAGGCGGTGTCAGCGGACTCTACGCGGGAGAGCAGGACATGTTCGCTTTCCTAATTGACAATATCACATTAAAGTCGATCGCTAACAACACAGAAATCGATGTAATCTGGGAAAGGTACCAAGTAAAACTCGAGCCCGTCCGCGAAGAATTGAACAAGGCTCTTAACGAGATGTGGGAAGAATGGGAAATCCCACGCGAGTTGGATGGAAAGTGGAGCAAAGAAGTACAGCAACTTCATGCCGATTTATGGAAACTTCGCATCGCTCGTCAAAAGGAGATAGATGCGTCGATAGCGGCCAAAGCAGAATTTGAGTTTTTGTACGACAAACCTTACGAGGATAAGAATAAGGTTCGTGTTGCTGGACCATTTACCGTGGAAAGTCTCTCTCCTCATCGCGTTCTTGCTGTTGGAGTGGATGATGAATTGTTAGACCCTCTGGATAAGCAGAGCGAATCAGTCGCGGGAAACGACGGACAGGGATTTGTTCAGATGGTTCTCGATAATCTTCGATCGGCAGGTGTCCAACAAGCCCATAAGGATGATAAGATCAGCTTCTCGTCGATCGTGCCATGGCCCGGGCACTTCATTTGTGCAGAGGGGCGATACGCTGAATCAACGGATGGTAAGTCACCAGAAAAGCGAGCTGGCATATTCATCGGACCAGAATTCGGCACCGTCAGCAAACCCGATTTAACTGCGGCTGCTCGTGAAGCTGGCGATGCTGGATTCGATGTTCTGATCGCCTGTGCATTCAACTATGACGCCCATTCCACGGAATTCAGCAAGCTCGGTCGATTGCAAGTTCTGAAAGCCCGAATGAACGCCGACCTACACATGGCCGACGACCTCAAGAAGACCGACAAAGCAAACCTCTTCGTCATCTTCGG
>JANODQ010000673.1:0-8778 GCA_031412775.1 Pirellulaceae bacterium
AAAAATCCGCGTGCAGTTCCTTATCAAGAGCTAACGTCAATCGCCGCATCGTTTCAACAAGAGAAGAACCTAACACCAAGCGAATCAATCAACGATTCGTTCCGTTGCTTTTACGGATACGCTAGCCCGAGCGAGGCTGTCCAAGCTGCCATCGTGAACCTTCAAGATGATGAACTAGTATGCATCGCAGGTTCTTTTTTCTTAGCTGCCGAGCTGATCCCGATTCTTCCTACTCTTTTTCAGTAAGTGCTTTTTGAATGGCAGCGAACCCCCGTTTTCCTATACCCCGTGAATCGCTCCAAGGAATCGATACATTCCCCTTGCCATTGACTGGGATAGAGCATTTCTGGTTATGGGACGACACGTCGCAATATCCAAAACGGTTTCGGGTCGCATTGCAGTTCGTCGGCACAATCGATTGGGATGCTTGGAACGATGCTCTTCGCTTAGCCGTTTCAAGGCACCCGATGTTGGTGGCTCATTTGACTTCGATTAAGCCGCTGCAGTGGGTCATCCCAACCGATCCAGCGATCAGAGTCTGCTGGGGAAAAGGTGACTTCGGTACATCGCCATTTGAGTCAACGATGGACCTCACGAAGGAAGCCGGATTGCGTATCTGGGGTGGCGAAGTAGATGAAAACCACCCCAACGCGAAGCCTGAGCCGACGGCGCTAGCCACGGGTACTAGTCGATCGAATCCTGAGCCGATGGCGCTAGCCACGGGTTCCGAGTTGCAAGCAGTAGCAAAGTCAACACCCGAGGCTAGCGCCTACGGCTCAAGTATCCCAGCACCGAAATCTCGCTACTTTTTTGTGGTGGAATGTCATCACGCAGTCAGTGACGGACTGGGCTTACGACAATGCGTTGCCGAGTGGATTGTGATTTACGATCGCCTTACAACGCAGTCAACTAAAGACGACCGCGAAGGCAAAGGCAAACTGGTTAAGTTAGATCCATCGCGATTGGCCGATCGCGGAGTGGTCAAACGTCCGCTACCGACTGCCGACTCGCGACCACCTACGTTTCTTGAGAGCTTGAAACTAGCGCTCTACTTTCTCGGCTTTTCCCCGAAAAAGCTCGCGTCAATTTCTTCCAATACTCGAGCAAACAATCATATTCATCGAGTTCACATACTCAGCCCCGAAGAGACCGAATCGGTGTTGAATGTCGATGATATTGGGTCGGCTACTTTTAATGACCTTGCAGTCGCAGCAGTGCTGAAGGCGGTCGACAAGTGGAATCAAAATCGGTGGAATCAATGCCAGACACCAAACGGAAAAAACAAGAAGCCGCTTAAGCCTCAACGATTGCGAGTTATGATTCCGGTCGACTTGCGATCCATTCAAGACATGCGAATGCCCGCGGCGAATCGACTTGGATTCGGATTCGTGGTTGCAGATTCGAAAGTATGCTTGGATCGCCAAGCTCTTATCGCGCGCGTCGTTGAGCAAACCAAAGCACTTCGCCAGTTCGGACTTGGATGGGATTTTCCTGAGTTGTTTAATGTCGTGTCTCGTATGCCAAAGATAGCCAAATGGATAACACGAATTCCACTCAACGGCGCAACGGCCGTCGTCACCAACCTGGGCGATTTAACTCGTCGCCATCGTCGACAGCTGGCCGCCATGGATGACCTCTATCCACGGTGCGGTGATTTGAAATTAGAAGCAGTCTTCTGCGTTCCACCATTGCGACCGAAGACCTCGTTGGGAATCGGGTTATGCCGTTGTGGCGACTCGTTGGCAATCGGATTGATCGTCGATGGAAGTCGCTTCTCCGAAGAAGACACAACCAAGCTACTCGACTCTTATGTTCAAACACTCATCACCTTTGGCAAAAGCAAATGCGATACGGAATTTCTAGTGTCCTTTATCAAAGCTGGATTGCCTGGCTAAGGGTTTTACGGGCTCGGCGTAAACGCCTCGAGGAACAGCTTGGGACAGCTGTTCTACAATGTAGATTAGCTTTCCCCAGCTGATTATCGCATTGAGTGAGTTTTCATCAAAGTTGACGTCTTGGCCTAACGGCATCACTTCACACAGGGCACACTTCACACGGGGACACGTACAAATCGGATGGCTTGGATTTACTTGCTAAATGCCTAATGATTGCAACTCGACCAACTGACGACAAAGCGAAACCCAATAGTCAGCCAATTTTCCAAATACAAATATCGCGGGTGTCCCCACGACCATCCTCCCACGACCACCCCACCTCCAATTAGTGGATAGGTGACGGACAGATTGCGTTTAAGAATTCCCGGGAATTTACTCGACCTTTTCGTCATCTGTTGTTTCTTGTGCTAGAGTTCGAGGGTCGCATTGGTATTTTCATTACAACCATTAGTAACTTTAAATCACACCCAGGCAGAATAGCCCGACTCGAACACAAACGCATTT
This sequence comes from Pirellulaceae bacterium, assembly GCA_031412775.1. GTDB lineage: Bacteria > Planctomycetota > Planctomycetia > Pirellulales > Pirellulaceae > JAIYDQ01. The sequence continues at coordinate 2,400 of JANODQ010000673.1, forward strand.
AACGACTGTGCCGGTTTAAGAGGTTGCGCCGATGGTCCTGTTAACTCAGCAACGACTCAAAAGAAAGATCGTGAAACGCGTCGCACTTGGTGCTGCTGCGGTCGAACTTGCCGTAGTGGCTCCCCTGCTTTTTCTGATACTCGGCGGAATTATCGAATTCGGCCAAGCGTTTAGAATTGAACATGTGCTATCGAGCTCGTGCCGACGTGGAGCTCGTGCTGCCACGATAACTGGCGCAACGACCAGCCGTGTGCAAAGCGATCTCAAAACTCAACTTTTTCAAGCCTTGAAGGTCAAGGCTGCGGATGTCACGGTCAACATTACGGTGAATGGGGGGACGACTGACATATCGCAAGCGAAGAAGGGTGATCAAGTTGCGGTAACTGTGCTTGTCCCTTACTCGAAAGCGGGCGTCGGATTTTTCTCTCAAACGTTTTTTTCGTCTAACCTATCGTCTACTTGTACTTTTGAGCGCGAGTGATCTATGTTGCGAAGAGCGAATAAACATAGCTTGCCACAAAATCGACGCGGCGCCGTCGTTGTATTGGTCGCAATATGCTTGACAATGCTGTTTGGGTTCATGGCTTTCGCAATCGACTTGGGCCATATCGCCGTTACCGAAAGCGAGCTTCAAAACGCGGCAGACGCTTCTGCACTATCAGGCGCAAATGCTTTGAGTAGTGGTGGTCGGCAGGCGGCTATTGATGCAGCAATGCGGCAGAGCACCCGAAATATGGCGGCAGGAAAAGCCGTCGCTGTCGATCCGAATCTCGACGTCGAAATCGGTATTTGGGACACGACAAGGGCCACTTTCACGTTGGTACCCAGTGGGTCGTCAACTTCTCCCAACGCCGTCCGGGTTACGTGTTTACGCGACTCAACACGCAAGAGCCAATTGCCCTTGTTTTTCGCACCGTTAATCGGGACCAACAGTGCTAACCTGAAGGTTTCTGCAATCGCAAGTAGTACGAGCGGATCCTGCGGCGATATCATCGCATTGAACCGAATCTATCTTAACAATAGAAATCGTATTTCGTACACAGATGCGTATGACTCCAGTCAAGGACCGTATAGTCCCAGTACAAGTGTTGCGTCTGGCGACGTTTGCACAAACGGTCACATAACGCTCAACGGTGTTTCCGCCATCAATGGTAAGGCAGCACGTTGGGTCAATTCGAAAGAACCCAATTTAAATGGTCCGATAACAGGAGGTGTTACCACATTTCCGGATCTACTTTCTTTCCCGGACGTCAGCATTGGGAATGCGGCGACCGTGAACGACAACAAGCTAATCGGTTTAAGCAGCAATGGAAACACTGTCTTGATTGGCGGTAGATTTACGCTCGGTTCAACGAACAATCCGGGAGCGTCAGGCAAAGGCTATATGAGCCTACCAACAGGCATTCCAGACTCCATTACACTTCAACCTGGCGTTTATTACTTCAACGAAATGGCTGTGGGAAGCTACTCGACGATAAAGGTAATGGGTCCGACATACATCTATGTCGCAAGGCAAATCGATTTAAGCTACGGCGAGATCAAAAACCTAAACCAAAAACCGATGGACCTACAAATTTATCTTTGTAATACGGTTGATAGTGCGTATTCGATTCAACTGCCAACTTATGGTAATCTCCACGCCGTTATTTACGCGCCGCACGCAGATATTTACAGCAACCTCGGAGTACCGTACACGCTCGAATTCTATGGGAAAATGGTAGGGCAGTTGATCCGTATCTGGAGCACTTCTTTACACGTCGATGAATCTGTTAAATTGGGCGCACTAAAATCTGGCGGCGAACAGTCCAGTCCGTCGGGGACTTCCAGCGGTGGCATTTCACTTGTTCAGTAACTGATGTGGACATTCACATAAAAGATTTGCCGAGTTGTTGACTAATGATTTTTAAAAATCAGACTATGTCGAACCGATTATTTCTAGCCACAATCGTGATCATTCTTGGCGGAAGTATTGCGATGGTTTGTTGTTCCCAATCGACCCACGTTACGGCGATGGCACCGCTGTTAAACATTGCGACTAAAAAGGTTGACCTGGGAGCAATTACCTCAGCGGGAATTCGAGAAATCTTATTTCCAATCGAGAACAAGGGCTTGTGTCGGTTAGTTCTCAACGAGGTCGGCTGCGGATGTGGAGAACCTCCGCGAAAAGCGATTTTGATTCCACCAGGAAAAACCAAGGACGTTGTTGTCGCCTTGGACACCCGATCTGAATTCGGAGATATCGAAAAGAAAATAAGCTTCACGACTAACGATCCGAACCAGGCTCGATTCGAATTAACGGTTTTGGCGAAAGTGAAACAAAAATAGAATTTGGATATCGGCTTTGTTTTGGAAACCAAAGACGACAAACGGGGACACTCGCAAACCGGATCGTTCGGATTTGCCTACTAAACACCTGCTGATTGCAACCCAAGTGGCTGAAGTTACAACCAAACCGTGAGCAACCCATAGACGTTCAAGTTGCCGACGACATCCTGCCCGCGAATTACGCTAATGATCGCGGATAAAGACGGACAAGATCGAGTTTTGGACTTGTCCAAGATCCTCAATTCATTCGCGTAGATCCGCGCTATTCGCGGGCAAAGGAAGTAAGTGATGACACAGCCAAACCTAATAGCCAGCCAATTTGCTAACTACAGATTTTCCGGGTGTCCCCATGACCGGTACTAATGAGTTTTAGTTGGGACACGGAAAGCACGGACGACACGGATTAATGTGATTGCTCTGCAACCTCTGAGGAGCACAAACTGTTCCCACGCCCTATTGCGCCAGTCTTCTCCGTGCCGTCCGCGTCCTCCGTGTCCAATACCGGACACATAAAAACGTTACAAAGCAGACAAACAAAAACCAGGACACGCACAAACCGGATCGCACAAAAAGAAATGGCTCGCGAGATGGGCTGACGTTTGGTTCACAGAGACTTCTTGGATAGGTAACCGACAGATAAGTCTTAAAGCTCCGCCGAGACGGAGCACTCCAAATGAAAAATGCTCGGTAGTTCATTGTGAACTACCGAGCATCTTATTATTGTTTGTTCGGTCTAAACCGACCTAACAGTTTTACTAGAATGTGAAGACCATGTCGGATCCGAAGATCGCTTGGCTAGCTTTGCCGCTTTCCAAGAATCCGAATCTTTCTCGGTCGAAGACCCAGCGAACTTCAGGTCGGAACATAAGGTTAGCTGAAGCCTTGAGGTTGAAACCAACGGTGTAATTGTACAAGTCGTCGTTTCGGACGTTGTTGAAACCAGCACCGCCAAAGTTGAACCACTCAAAGCGTTGACCGAAGGAAACACAATCATTGACACTGTAGATCAAGTAATTGATGTTACCGAAGGTGTTACGTTGAGGTCCGCCACCGTTATTTGTCGTGTACAAAATATCCGTTTGCGAGATATAGGTCAGCTTGTCGGACAAAGCGGAGGTTAAGAGGAAGCTGTTAAGTGATCCATCTTCTCCAACAACCTTACCGAATCGACCCAACGTCGTTGCGTATAGGAACGATGTCTTGTCGGTTAGCTGTCGCTTGAATCCACCGAGATAAGCACTACCGTTTCGCTCGAAGCCCGAGTCCCAACCAGTTGTCCAACCGTTGTACAACACAGTTTCGTCATCGAGATTGTAGGTTGTCAGAGCACCGGTGTGGGTAAACGGTTCGGCATTGTAGAACGTGAACTGACGGCTGTAGAAGAAGTTGCCTGTTGAGCCAACAACTTCGTTTCCGATCAGAGTAAAGAACTTACCAACCTTTGCGCTGAAGTCGCCGCTGGCGATTTCACCGTAAGCTTGTGGAATAGCATGGCCGTAAGCACCGCCGTTATCCCAAAGGTTATCCCACTGAGTTGCTGTTGCACCAACGCCGAAGGCCTGAGTGTCAGGAGCATCGGTACCGTATAGGTAGTCGATACGTCCACCGAGACCTAATCCTTCGCTACCGTCTGCAATCTTCTCAGCATAGAACCATTGCTGGCCCAACTGAACACGACCATCGTAGTTGTTGAAGTTGAGGTTCGTGTTGGCCGAGTGGTATCCTACGCTTGTCCAACCACCGAACGTCCAACCGCACACGTCTCCATCGCAGAGCTTCCATGGCTCGCCAAGGTCACAGCAGCTGAGGAGGCCAAAGCCTGCTCCGCAACCGAGACCATCGCAACCACTGGTGTCGCATCCGCTGGTATCACAGCTAGCGTCGCTGCAGCTTGTGCTTTCGCTTGGTGCTGCTGCGTCTTCGCTGAAGTAAGAAACTGACTTATATGGGGAGCCGTTTGACTGGGCTTGTTGACCCATAGCCGTTCCCCCAAAGCAAGCGCCGGCGATCATCGCACTCAACGCTAATCTGCTAATTCTCATCGTTCTGGAACTCCTATCCTGAACCTTGTTAAGCTTGGTTTGGCTGAACGGTCAAAAAGGCTTTAAGACCGTGCCGTCTACGAACATGCCGCAATGAGGGTTGTCGCTTAACCTGACCGGGTAAGGGCCGGGACGCTTGACCATCCATGATCGCGTTTCAAAAGTAGGTATCGGGGACTTAGCCAAAAGAAGTTCATGCAGAATCTGGCTGTCTGCACGTTCGATACAATCGGAAATCGTAGTTCTGGCAAAGCTTACGGCCTGCGTAAATTTTAACGAATCCGGATTCTTGCGTTTAGTTTGCTATCAAACCAAGTCAACATCAAAGTGATTAGTGATAATCGCTCTCCGTCTTGCGAACCGCAGCGGACCTTTACGAGTTGCAGTAGATTGCTTTGGGAATCATCGGTCGTCCGTAGAAGTAGCCCTGAGCGAGCTGAAAGCCGATGTCGCTGCAAACTTCCGCTTCCTCGGCCGTTTCGATTCCTTCTGCCAAAGGGGTCACCCCAAGGTCGAGAACGATACGAACCAAGGAGGCAACCATGCGCTGTCGCTCTGACGTCGCCTTATCAATGTTTCGAATGAGAGACATGTCAAATTTGAGAACGTCTGGCGGAGATTCGATAAGCTCTGCCAATCGATTTTGGCCCGCTCCAAAGTCGTCGTAAGCTATATCAACTTGAATATCTCGCATGGCCTTACGCAATTCTCGCATCGCCACCGGATTCGTTACTGCAGCCTCGTGAATTTCAAGCGTGATCGGCATTTCGCCAGCATATTCACGGGTTGCCGCAACATTTTGAACAAGATCGTCGCGATCCAGCTCGAGTGGATGAGTATTGAGATACATGCGATTCATATCGGGGAGGCTCAAGGCTTCGCGGATTCCTTCCCATCGCAGCATTTGACTGAGTTCCACTTCCATGTTCAATCGCGACGCGGCTGAAAACATAGCGGCCGAGGTTTCGAGACCAAACATGCGACTCCGAGCAAGCACTTCGAAGCCTCGGACCGACGCGTCACTAACATCGATTATGGGCTGGAAAAATGGTGTTACCATTCGCGTTTCCATCATTCGGTCGAACTGAACCAACGCGAGCGCCTGATCGCATACGTCTTCCGAGATGGTATTCGTTGCAGTCGCGTGATCGTCGCATCGGACGCGAAAAGCAACGTCCGCAATCTGTACTAAATCATCCACCTTCACGACAACTGGGGACGAAACTCGTTGCCCGTTGACATAGGTACCGTTGGTGCTTTGCAAGTCCTTAAGAATTAGTTGGCCGTCGTAAATATCCAGTTCCGCGTGCTGGCTCGAAACCGCTCGTGAATTTAATTGAAAGCTGTTGCCAGACTTTCGTCCAATCGAAAATGGAATCGGGTGAATAACGGTAAGCGGGCTCGTCTGTTGCGAGGGACTAGCACTGGCGAGTGTCCACACGACCGGGCGGTCGACGTTGTTTGAACGGCGTGGAGTGGTAGTTGCGATGGAAGCTGGATATGCCATTTTTTTACTCTTTACTGACCTGCTGAACTGAGTTTGCAAACTCAGTTGATGAACTGGCCTACTAAGTAGTTGCTACTCCTCCCACATTGAAAAGGTAGTCAACTTTCAAAACTTCGACCTCGTTATGCCTGCATGGGTTGCAACGATTAAATCATTTACCTGACGTCGTTTCTTTACACTTCTCCGCTAGAGCCCGAGGTAATTTAGGTCATGAAAATCGCGATGTCAGTCATTTTCGGAATTTTATTGATCCCGTTTATCTTGCTGACAATCAGGGAACCGATAACCAGTTGGTTGAGGAATCCATGCGTTTGAACAGCTACGGGCGATTTATTCATGCAGTCATCTCACTTTAGAAAAGACACCGACTCGTTTGCGGGCGACGTGCTGCCGTCGGTCATGAATGACGATGCTTTCTGGCCTTCGGAGCCAAGAACCCTCCAAGAGGCAGGTATAACCGAGATGCTGCTGGAATCTTTGATCACTCAGCAACTATTAAATCTCG
>JANODQ010000674.1:0-2183 GCA_031412775.1 Pirellulaceae bacterium
GCTAGCGCCATCGGCTCAGTCTTCAACATTCACATCTACCCGCGCAATTTACTAAACAATTGCTTATAGGGATGAACCGAGGCTTTTGACATACTGTCACGAGAGGCACCGATTGGAACTCCGGAGTTCATTTGCAGCACATCTTCTTCGATAACTAAAAGGTCGCGATCATCACGGATCAATTCACTCGATTCGTTTTGCATCTCTGCGAACGAAAGGATCGACGGTCGCGGTGGTCGCGAAAGCGTTGCGTGAGTTGACTTCATTCCACCGAAACTTGATTTCGGGGTTCGCAACACACTGTTTTCGGTGACAACTTCAAGGGCAGGTTCTTCTTGCATTGTCATTTTATTTACTATGCTGTTGGAGTCCTGCGTCGACATATTCATCGCTACCAGGTTTACAGACGAGATTTGGTCGAGCAGTTTAAGAGCTGATTCAAGTTCGTCTTGGTGGGCACTGACGTTACGAAACTCCGTGTGACCGGCCGCGTTTTGCTGCTGCGGCGTATCACGGAAAGCATAAAGCAGCTTATCAATTGTATCGTCTGACACAACTTCGATCGGCACCTCAAAGCCATTCGATCTAGCCCCTGCCATCGGCGATATGATTTGAGCCGATTGGTTTTGCAAAGGCGTAGTGATTGGCGTCGTCATCGCCGATGGTTCGCTCAGCCATAATTCCTCTTCATAGTCCATACCGAAGATGTCGTTCGCGACGGTGCTGTTTTGAGCTCCTGATACATATTCTTGATAGCTTTCTGAAGGCTCAACATCGACTGACTGGGAGTAGGTTGGCGATTGGCTTGCGGCCTGCATCAACAAGTGTTCATTGGAATGATCAACTGCAAAATCTAATGCGTCGATTGCTGCTTTCGGACCAGGCTCCACAAAAGAATCCCAAGCGTTGGAGATGGACCGGCTCAATCCACTTCCGGCTGAAGGTACTGGTGGCAGGTGCTGAGTTGGCTTCGTAGTTAACCCGATCGACTCTTCGTAAGTGGCAATGTCGGAATCATCAGTCGCTTGTTGTGTGGATATGCTTTTCGGTTCGTCAATTTGACCGTCAAGTTCATCGTCGTTCACTGGATTGTGAAAGACGTTTCCCGCGAATTGATGAACATAAGAAGTGTCACGACCTCTGAAGTCCTGTTCGGTGTCATCTTCCAGTAAACCAAACTCGATGGATGTTGGGATATCTGAAATCGATTGTGCTTTATCACTCCATGGAAGCGGGAGTTGCTGCGACCGCGCCCATGCAGCTTCGATTATTTGGACAGAGATAGGACGTTGCTTGAGTTCGGCAGCAATTCGAAGAGCCGAGTCGACGACTTGGTCGATCAAGCGCGGAACACCATCGGTTGCGCGATGAACTAGTCGGATTGCGTCCTCCGTGATTACAGCTGAAATGGGCGCTCCGCACAATTCAATTTTATGCGTGAGATAGTGGATTGTTTCCTGTGAGTTTAGAGGCATCAAATAGCATCGTGCGGCTAGCCTTTGATTTAGTGACTCCATTTGAGGATGTCCAAGCAACTCCTCTAAACGCGTCGTGCCACACAGGATCAATCGCACGCGTGGAACACCATCGCGAGTTAGATTTGTAATCAAACGAAGCTCTTCCAGTAACTTAGGAGCGAGCGTTTGTGCTTCGTCGACAATCAGCACTAAACCATCTGTTGGGTTATCATTGGAAGGCTGCAGTCGTTCCAACAAAGTAAGCCTCAACTCGCCTTCGCTTAGATCGCGATAAGGCATGCGAAGCTCGAAGAGCAGACTTTGCAACAAGGCTCGTCGCGAGCACAACTGGGAACTTGCGAGCACGATCACTTCAAAACTTCGACGAAACGTATCTGCAATGCGAAGGCAAACCATCGACTTGCCAAGTCCAGTACCACCGATAATCGAAACTGGACCTTCAGCTCGCTGAATCGCACGAACGGCTGTCGAATAAGCAGACTCTTGACATTCGATTGGGCAATAACGATCTAGTGTCGGTGTCGCCAGGAACGGTCGCTTGCGCAGTCCAAAATATGTTTCGTGCATCATGATTGCTTTCCAGAGAAAAACGCTTCTCGCCTTCTCTTTCGTTGTCGGCTCAGTACAACCGGTATCTTCAGCAGAGTCGTTAGAGTTTGTCATTTTGCTTTAAAACAAAAATCTGGTGGCGGCAGAATGGGCGGT
>JANODQ010000675.1:0-3224 GCA_031412775.1 Pirellulaceae bacterium
ACTGATACCAGTGCCAAAAACGAATGGGTTGTTCGTGGCTATCAACACGAACTAAGAAACGAAAACAAATTCCCGAACGTTTCGAGCTTCATTTATGACGAAGGTGGAAAACGTGGACGTATCTGTGCAACCGGAGAAAAAGCTATTTGGAATGAAAGCGGCAAGAAGTCGGTCGAGCTGTTTATGGATGAAGCAGCCTTCCAAAAAGTAATGAAAGTCGATGACTGGAACCAAGTAAAGATTGTCGCAAAGGGTAACAACATTCAACACTTCTTGAATGGCCAATTAGTACTCGACTTTACGGACAACGAACCCAAACTTACTCTACTCGACGGCGTGATAGCACTACAATTGCATGCCGGAAAACCAATGTGGGCCGAATTCAAAGATATTCGTCTAACAACATTGAATTAGTTTTAGTGCGGAAGCTTGGTGGCTTTCAATATTTTCTGCGATGAGATGGCTTGCTCCATGGGCGGCGTTTTGCCTCTGGACTCTTCTCGTCGCTTGCAGCGAATGTGGGCAAGGGAAGACTATCGATGAGTGATTGCAAGTCCTCGCTTGACCATCCACTTCGTCGCTTCGATTCGGAGCGAAAAATGGGTAATCCTTTTTCAATCGCGATTGCTTCTCGTCGCGATCGTCCATAGGGATCGATTTTGCCGTTATCTTCCCACGGTGAATCGCGTTCGGTCCAGTCAAAGATTTTAGATACAACCAACTGCAAGTACTTCCAATACGCGACATTGTCCGTTTGCAAATACAGCTTCCCGTCGGCTTGGAGCGCTCGATGGACAATCCCTAGAAAATCAGGCGTCAGTAATCGCAGCTTCCGATCGTGCGGCGAATGATATGGCTGTGGGTGGTAGATATGAATCTCTGAAATCGACTCCGGTGCAACGTAGTGTTCCAGAAACTGGAAGGCACCACAAACAGCAAATCTTGCGTTGTGAAGTCCCCTTTGATTACCGCGTCGCGTAGCATACCGAATCACCATCGGAAGTATGTCCAAGCCGAAATGATCGACTTCACGATGGCGAAGAGCAGACGAGAGTACGAATCGTCCATTTCCGCATCCTAAGTCCAGGACCAACGGTGCCGCGCGACCAAAAATGGCCTGGAAGTCTAGCGGCTCTGGTGGTGGTAATTTTTTGATCGCCGTCTTTGCCCATTCCTCGGGCGGAAGAATTTTCCCCGGAATTGGAATCCCCATCTCGTATTCGATGCCATCTCGAATGGAATCGCTTGTCGAATTGTCGATCTGCTGATTATCGACGTGTTTATTGTCAGATTCGGATGGTTGATTCGGATGCATGAATGCCTGGAGTCTGGGTTTTGATAAACGGGGATTGCGACGTTTGGAATTATTTTGGATCGGCTGAAGTTCGAATCGTTAGAGTCTACTCGGTTCGAGGATGTCTGTTTGAAATTTTGAACGGCAGTGCTGCCCCAAGAAAGAATTCGCTACAATTTGGGGGTAACTGCCTGCTTGATTTATTTCCCACCTTATTGAGTTCTCAAATGCTAAGAATTTTGAAGTCTTATACAAAAGTTCACTTCGTGGTCGCCTCGGTTGTCTTTTCGCTTCCGTTTGCCGCTTGTAGCTTCGGTGACACCACCGACTGGCCGCAGTGGAACGGCCCTCTTCGCGATGGTCATGCGGCAGAACAAAAGCTTCTTGAAAAATGGCCCGAAGGTGGTCCTAAGTTATTGTGGACATTTAAAAGTGCAGGTTCGGGATATTCCGCCAGCAGCATTGCAGATGGAAGTCTTTACTCAATCGGTGCCACTGGTAGCGATTGCAACGTGTTTTCTTTAGACGCAAAAACGGGTGAGCAACTCTGGTCGCAAAAAATTGATCGAGCGTCTGTGGACGGAGACTATTTACATGGCTGGGGTGGCGGTCCGAGAAGCGCTCCGACTGTCCACAATGGTAAAGTCTTTGCACTAAGCGATCTTGGAACTCTGGCTGCGCTGGATGCAAAATCGGGCAAGGTCGATTGGAGCGTAAACCTAGTCACCGATTTCGGCGGCAAGGTTCCCAAGTGGGGTTATAGCGAATCTCCACTCATCGACGGAGACCGAGTCATCGTTACCCCAGGAGGAGCAAACTTTCTCGTTGGACTCGACATCAATACTGGCAAGAAAATCTTCTCAAGCGATTCCATCGACGCGCCCGCGCACTACGTTTCGGTTGTGAAGTCCAACTTCCAAGGAAAACCGGTTTACGTCACCGCCAGCCAACCCGGTCTTTTGGGGATCGATGCAGTTTCGGGTAAGAAGCTTTTTGAGAACGCGGCCACCGGCAATCCAACCGCTGTTATTCCAACTCCGATCGTTTCAGGCGATATGGTTTACCATACTTCCGCGTACGGTGCAGGGAACGTTTTGGTACGCATCGAAGCCGACGGTGCTGGCCTTAGCGCAAAGCAAATCTATCACGAAAAGGCGAAATCGATGGAGAATCATCATGGTGGGGTAGTCCTATTGGATGGTGTGATCTATGGCTTTTCAAAAGCGGACGGCGGAGTTTGGATGGCACAAGAGTTGGAGTCTGGAAAAGTCCTGTGGAGCCAAAAAGTTGGGCGAAATGCAAGTGGTTCGATCGCTTTAGCGGACGGCTTGCTCTATTGCTACAGCGATAAAGAAGGGAAGTGTATTCTCGCCGAGCCTAATCGTGACGGTTGGAAACCACGAGGGGAATTCACTCTTCCCGAGCAGACTACATCCGACCGAGGCAAGGGAGCGATCTGGGCACACCCAGTCATCGCCAATCAGAAACTGTTCATCCGCGATCAAGAGCTTATCTACGCTTACGATTTGGCGAACTAGCCGGTTGTCGCAGATAAAGGCGTCCTCAACGTGATGATCGTCGAAATTTACCTGATCGATCCTGTGCGCACCGAATCTTTGTCTGCAGTTGCGATTGTCGACATTTCGGTTGGTTTCTAAATAACTGTTGACGATACGTTGACTGGAAATGCTTTGCATCTCGTTTGCATCAGGGATTCGGTGCTAATGACGTTGCAGTTGAACGCGAGCATTTCGTCGAGTGAAAAATCGAACACAGGATGGAACGGTTATGCGTAATTTTCATGTAGCACATCAGTATGCAGTCGCTTCAACGGTTGCCGTTTTGGGACTCGTATTCTCAGCAAGCACCGTTCAAGCACAGTGCTCGTCTGGGAATTGCGGCAACGTCGGTGTTGCCGACGCTCATGGTG
>JANODQ010000676.1:0-4445 GCA_031412775.1 Pirellulaceae bacterium
ACCGAGAAGACCTCGCTCATTCCGTCGGTCGGTCCGGGCCGGGGATCGGTCCTGCTCAGCCTGTCGGGCATCGTGTTCAAGAACTGACGCCAAGGCTCGTTAGGATTCCGATCCAAAGCTTTTCGGCCTGTCTCTCCGAGCGCCGTGGTTGCCTTTTCGAGAGCTTGAAGAAACTCGGCCTTCGGTTTCTGCCAATAGGCGGAAAGACTGAGAAGTCGTGTAATGTTTTGCATCAGTCGCTGAATTAGTCCAAGCGCGCTACGTCGCATCTCGAGCAGACTTTGCCGCGTTACATCTGCAGTAACCAATGCGTGACCATCGCGGTCGCCGCCAACCCAAGTACCAAACGTCAATCGAGGGAAAACTAATGGGTCATCGAAAACCTTTGGATCCAACCCGACGTCTCGCCAGGCGCGACGAATGCGTTGATCGAGCGGTCGAAGAACCGATGGGAACACATGTGTCAGGTAATCGAGTACGTTGCGGCGTTCGGATTGTATATCGGGCTTGTCGAGATAGATTTCGCCCGTTCGCCAAAGAATCGCCAGTAGCGCTCGAACAGCGTAGTCGTTCTCTTCCTGCAAAGGTGTCATCTGTTCGTCGAGCGATTCACGGATCGGTTGCGCTTGAAATCGTTCGAACAATCGACGGTGGTGAGCGAGCACGGTCGCTCGCTTAGCCTCGGTCGGGTGAGCCGTTAGTACGAGCTCGACTTGCATGTGTGGAAGCTGGGCCGCAATCTGCTCTGAAGTCCAGCCTTGCTCCTTCAGCTGCCGCAACGAATCGCCCCACAGCGCAGGCAACGCATCTACTCCGGATTGATTCTCGATCTCACGTCGAAACTGATCCGCCGCGCTTTGTTCTGCCATTCCAAGTAATTGAAAAGCGATCGAATAGGCCTGAGTCAAATGGACCGAGTCGGCCAAACCTCCGGACGCCGCAGCGCTAGAAACCGAAGTCGGCAAAGAAGCCGCCAAATCGGCATCTCCCGATTCAATAAGCACATCTCGTAAACATCCTAAAATCCACTCCCACTGCTTGAGGAGATTATGTTCGTTCAACGCAAGGACTGTTTCTGCAACCATATTGGGAGATCTGTGACTTTAAGCAAGGAAATGGATCAGCAAGCCAGCGAGTTCAATACGACAACGAAACGTTGCAACGTGAAGGCAAGATCCAAATTGAAAAGGGCATCTTTAGAGGATCACAATAGAGTAAACTGTAGAGATCGTTTCGGCTACTATGACAAAACAGACTTCTGGTCCTTATATAGACTTCTGGTCCTTATATTTTGTAACACTGATATTTTATCACCAGGAACTTTTACAACCCTTATATTTTCAACCCTGGCAGAGAATCCTAGTCAAGAATTCAGCTATTTCGCAATGATTTCCAACGACACATCATTCGAAGTGCAGGACATGCAGATTGCCATTTTGCGATCCAGACACCCAGTCAAACGGTCTTGTTGGCAGCCAGATTATCGGGGGAAGTGATTCGTGCGAGTAAAAGGGCCATTGCGAGAGTCCATCCAACGTTTTCCGCTGACGAAATCAAATGAAAAAAATACTTGTTACAGGTGCTGCCGGCTTTATTGGGTTTCACTTTGCAAAGCGACTGCTGGACGCCGGTTATGAAGTGGTCGGGCTAGATAACGTCAATGACTACTATGATCCACAATTGAAGCGGGATCGGCTGAGCATTCTTAAGCCACTTCCGAATTTCTCGATGCGAGAAATTTCGCTCGAAGACCGGCCTCAGATGGAGAAACTTTTCTCGGATACTCTGTTTGATCGTGTGGTCCACTTGGCAGCCCAAGCCGGCGTGAGATATTCGATCGATAATCCGATGGCTTACATCGATTCGAATATCGTTGGCACGATGAACATTCTAGAGGGCTGCCGACATCAAAAGGTGCCTCATCTTGTTTACGCTAGCAGCAGTAGTGTTTACGGTTCCAACACATCGCAACCCTTTTCGGTTCATCAAAACGTCGACCATCCCATCAGTCTTTACGCAGCAACAAAAAAATCGAACGAGCTCATGGCTCATACCTATTCCCATCTCTTTAGACTGCCTACGACAGGGCTTCGGTTCTTTACTGTTTATGGTCCGTGGGGCCGCCCAGATATGGCACTATACAAATTCACCAAAGCAATTTTCGAAAACAAACCGATCGATGTTTACAATCACGGTAAGATGCAACGTGATTTCACTTATGTCGATGATATCGTAACAGCGATGGTTGGCGTGATGGAACATGTTCCGCTAGCGAAACCGGACTGGGATAGCAGTCACCCAGATCCCGCGACTTCATCGGCTCCCTATCGTGTCTACAACATTGGGAACCATCAACCTACGGAGCTAGCGTATTTCATCGAAGTCATCGAAAAAGCGATTGGACGAGCTGCCGTAAAGAATTATCTTCCTATGCAAATGGGCGACGTTCCCGCAACTTATGCTGATGTAGCCGACCTGCAAGCAGACATCGGATTTGCTCCTCACACATCCATCGAATACGGAGTTCAGCGGTTTGTCGATTGGTATCGTAATTATCACGACATAAGGGTCTGAATCGAAAAGAAATCACGCCACGAATTCATGACTCAATCCAATCTAACCCTCAGTTTATAGAACAGGATGTCAACGCGACCGTCCGGCCATTTTCCAGCCTTGCTAGTTTGCTTGCCCTCTGCCTCATTACTTGCGGCGGCACAGCTTACCTTCTCCACGCATTCGTTTTTCACGTGGGAGCTGGTAGATCGCGACGACAGAAAATGAAGACGCCGATCACGAGAGCGAGGGCGCCTAGACAAAGCAGGATTGACGAGTAAGCCATAGGACCTAGTTCGATTCCTGTGATCCAGTTTTTAGGATTATCGTTAAAACGATAAAATGCAAACATCGGCATGTCTTCTTGCCCAATTGCTTGGACCATCCAATCAGGTTGATACGCAGAGAGAAAACTGAAAGGCATCAAGAAGCGAGTCTGTGGAGTTGATTTCGCAAGAATGAAAAGTAACACCTGAGCGACGTAAACTCCGATCACCACGCCGATCGTTCGCCATCGGTATTGATCCCAACTACTCATCATCACGCTTAAACCAAAAACGAAGAAGCCAAGTGCGAAGATGTTGAGTGTGGAAGGGATATACAACTGCGAATCAACAAGGGTGCTCAATGGTGTGACTACTTCTTCGGAAGCCGATAATGGATTTGGCATCGACCAATTGAAACCGGGGAGGGTTAGATTCGCTTGCGACTTCTTTACGAGAGTCGAGTTTGTCTGAATCCCTGCAAACAGTCCAACCCATATCGCCGAGCACAATACAACCAAGCCCATCACGCTCACCAATGCATGTATCGCCATTAGCTTCCACCTATGCAGCGGTTGAGCAAGCAACATTTCCATTGTTCCCCTTCCGAGCTCACCACTGACAACGTCCGTGCCTCTCGCGATGCAGTAGGTTAGAACGCAAAGCAGCACAATCGGCTCTGCAAAGGTCAAACCGATGATCCCCTCGTAGGTAAGAAATTGAGCGAGTGGTACCGGCGAGAATTTCTCGAAGGCTTTAAACTGCTCGATTAGCGGAGCGAAACCGCTCAGCTCAAATTGGCTGACAGTCCAGATTCGCACCCAGGGAAACATGATCAAAACACCTCCGCAAGCTATTAAAAGCGGAAGCGTTTCGGTGATGTATTTTTTTAAGAGGAGACGCAGCACGATTCGTACACACTCCTCAATCCAACAGGTTCTATTCTCATATTCTCAACGGGCATCCGACTCAACCATTCCAGATGTTTCTGAATCGGGCCAACAATATCAATTACTACTTTTGCCGAATTGTTTTCTAAGACGCTAATATCTGAAATCATATTCGAATCTTCCGTCAACTTCGTGCCCCACCAATCGCTCCAAGTTGTCATTGGTGTCCCATGGATGCGATGTGTCGCTCGCATATCAGACACATTAAAAGTCTTTACAACATTTCCACGTTGTACGATTGTCGCCGTATCACATACCTCTTCGATCTCACTTAGAACATGCGATGAAAAGAGGACCGTAGCCCCTTCATTTTGGGATTTTCTGACCAGCGACAGGACCTCCATCCGCACATTTGGATCGAGGTTTGCGGTCGGTTCGTCTAAGATCAGCAGAGGTGCTCGGGTGGATAGCACACAAGCGATCGCAAGCTTCTGACGCATCCCTGTTGACATGAAAGCAACTCGTCGCGCTAGGTCCAGGTCTAATTGCTTTGCTACAGCAAGCGCTCGCTCCCGATTGCCGTTAGGATTCATGGCTGCAAAGAAATCCAAGACAGCCGACCCACGCATCATACCGAACAGTTTCGCCTCGGCAGGTAGATATGCGACGTTCGAGCGAACTTGCACACTTTGTCGCATGCAATCCCATCCGCAGATGGAAGCATTGCCGCTTGAAGGTT
>JANODQ010000677.1:0-3260 GCA_031412775.1 Pirellulaceae bacterium
CGGTACTGGGAAGAGGCGGGCGATAGCAATTCAGTTTCCTCTGTAGATGTTACACGCTTGAATCTTGGATATATCTTATTCGTCCGACAAGTTTGCCGAAATCGTTACAAAACCGGCAGTGCAGCGATTTGCGATTGCTGGGATGCTCGGTCCGCTAGCGAGCGAACGAGGGCTCGTGCGATATGCTCGAAAGGCTTCGAGGCGATAGGGTCTTCAAGTGCTTCGCGAAGGCGGCCTTCATCTGATTCGGAACGCAACTGCATATAAATGGGAACATCTCCCAAGAATGGAATACCGAGCGAATCGGCTTTTTCTCGAGCTCCACCGCGACCGAAAATATCGTAGGTCTTTCCATTGTCAGGGCAAAGAAACCCGCTCATGTTTTCGACGATACCCAACAACGGAACTTTCGTTTTCTCAAACATCGCAATTGCTTTTCCAGCATCCAGCAGAGCGACTTCTTGAGGGGTGCAAACAATTACCGCTCCTGCCAATGGGAGCATTTGCGAAAGTGTAAGTGCCACATCTCCTGTTCCCGGCGGCATATCAATGATCAAGTAATCTAGCTCGCCCCACGCGGTGTCTCGCAAGAATTGTTGAATCGAACCATGAAGCATCGGCCCACGCCAAACGACTGCTTGATCTTTCTCTAACAAGAAACCCATTGACATCACCGGCATCGTTTCGCTCATAATCGGTTTGATTTTGCCGTCGACAATTTCAGGTCGGCCAGATAACCCCAACAGATGGGGAACACTTGGTCCGTAAACATCAGCGTCCATCAATCCGACGCGGCTGCCAAGTTTCTCAAGGGTGATCGCAATAGACGCAGCAAGAGTGCTCTTTCCAACACCTCCCTTGCCAGCACCGACGGCGATAACGCTTTTGGCCTTTAGCCCGATCTGGCCGATCGCCGGTGTTGGACGATACTGAGTACCAAGCGTGACTGTAACTCCTAGAATACTGTCACTCTGAGCTTGCAAGTGATCGCGTAAAGCATCTGCTGTTTCCTGAGCGATCGGTTTGGAATGCGTCGTGAGAGATAGTTTACAAGCAACGTGTCCGTCCGTGATACTCCAATCGGTAACCTGTCCGGTTTTGGAAAGCGGACGCCCTGAGTCTGGGTCCTTGAAATTTTCCAACGAAGCCTTGAGCAATGAGTCCAATAAAGCAGCGTCTAGCATAAAAAGTCTATATTTGCGTTATGAGTATTGTTTGGTACGTCTTCACCGTCCTCAGGAGTAAATGCCGCAATAAGTAGGGCTTGCTTCGTAGAATCGTGTGAGGCCCGACAGTATAGCATCGGAACTACTAGGGAGACTTTCCAACATAAGTAACTGAACTTGTAATTGTTTGGCGATGGTTGAGTCCAAACAACTGGACAGCTGTTAGCAGAGTACTATCTACTTTGTCAGCTACTTTAGAATCGCAGCGCGAACCGCCTCACATCGCATGCCGACGTTTCCTTGAATTGTCAACGATTCGGCGGATGGCCCGAGCGAAACCGCTTCCGAACGTAAATGATATTAGATAATGGCTATCGCTATTTCCGCTGTCGGAATTTCGGATCTATTGCTTCAAAAAGCCAAAGAAAAAACACCGTAGCCGCGAAAAGAATTCGTTGGAGGTCCTCTCCCTCCCCCAACAAATCCTAGACTCGCAACTACGGTGCTCAGGTGGTCCGAAGTAGACGCTGGCTAATCCCAATCAGCTGGAACTCAACCTAACGTCTGTGATAGTGGGGGAATGCAGCTACCGTGCCATTAAACTTCAAAAAGGTTGCCCGGATGGTTCTTAATGTACTATTATGAAGAACGGTCATTTAAATTCGTGTTTGGTTAAAGGGTGCTAATGCCGGTTTAAGTCCCTTCCGATTAATTTTGTCCCGTAAACGTCATCGCCGAGAAGCTTGCGAAGAATACGGTCTTAATGAAAAAAATATTTTTCAGCAGTCTGTTTTTCGCTTAAGTTTTCTTCGACGTTGCAGGGCGATAGGTTTTAAGAAGACCTGTGGTGCTAGTTTTTCTGGCAGGTCGTTTAAGATTTAGGCAGGGCAATAGGTGAATCGAGAAGTTATTCTTTACAGGTCCGGATGAACTTGGCATACTCATGCCGTGACGCGTTTAAATCATGTCGATTCAGGCCGGGAGCAGATTGCAAGGATGTTGCGAAACAGGATGTCTCGACTGTCAGTATGCGAAGTTTCTACCTACCGGTGGAGCTTTGAGGAGGACGTTCTCCAATATCGCAGGCAAGGCTTCGAAGCGATGGGGATTTGGCGTTATAAGCTTGCCGAGTTTGGCGAAGAAAAAGCGGCTGATTTTCTTCAGGAGCAAGGCATGCGAGTCTCGTCGCTTCATTGGGCGGGGGGCTTCACTGGCAGCGAGGGGCGAACTTACAACGAATCGATGCACGATGCTTTCGAAGCCATTGAGCAGGCGGCCGCCCTTAATGCTGGTTGCTTGGTAATTCTCACGGGGAGCCGAGGCGGTCACACAAAGAAACATTCGCGGCGAATGTTACGCGATGCCCTGACACAGCTCAGTGAAGCCGCCGTAGCTTGCAAGATTCAGCTTGCAATTGAACCAATGCATGTCGGTTGCGCCTTCGACTTTACATTTCTTACCGAGCTACCGGACACACTGGATTTAATTGTCGAGCTGAATAAGCCGAATCTTGGGATCGTGTTGGACTGCTACCACATGGCACATGACCCCAATATTTTGCATTGGATTCCTAGCCTGATCGATTCGATTCGGCTTGTCCAAATGGGAGATGCAAAGGGAGTGCCCGCGGGGGAACAAAATCGATGCCTTTTAGGTGATGGGACTCTTCCGCTGAGCGATATCGTTCGTGTGCTTGAGCAGTCCGGATACACAGGCGACTATGAGATTGAATTGCAGGGCGAGGAAGTCGAGCACCTTGATTACGAAGAAGCACTCGATCATTCCGCCAAAGCAATTCACGGTTGGATGACCGTGGATGCTTGATGGACGGTTTGGCAAATCTCCGCAAAGACTTGCGTCAATTCGATTCGCATCGTACTCACCGCAAAGCTACCTACCGATTCTTCTGCGCTGATCACCCACTTGAGCAAAGACCATGTCGAACACACTCTTATCGACTGCCTGAATCGGTGGAGTAGCTTGATTGGCCGATCCAGCGCTTGTTAAAGTTGGGGTTGGAGCCGGGGTTTGAGCCGAAATCGAAACACTCAGCAATGTCAAACTAAACAAAGCGGCGGCGAGAATGTATTTCAT
>JANODQ010000678.1:0-3207 GCA_031412775.1 Pirellulaceae bacterium
AGCAGCACAAACGACATGTAGTCGGTCAGTCGTGGAGCCGCGTTAATGTTCATCGAATCATTAAACTTCAATAGAAAATCAATGACGAACTGGAAGACAAAGAAGAACGCCAACGCCGCTCCAGCTAGGAAAAGACCGAGGCTCAGCGGCAAAAACCAATAGACATATCGACGCTCGTGAGGATACAAACCAGCCGAAACAAACTTCCAGATCGAGAAGAAGATTCCAGGACTTGCGATAATAATACCTACACCGATCACCGCTTTCATCCAAATCATGAACGGCTCTTGGAGGCCCAGTGCTTCGGTCGTCGTCGAAAACGGAACCAAGATCGTCAACCGCCTAAGCTTCGTCACCGATGGCTCTGGCAATGGCTTTGAATCAGTGGAGGCAGCCGGAACCGTATTGCTAAGTGTTGGCTCCGAATCCGAAATCGCTGCCAAAAGCTCGTCGCGGTCGACTTCGACTTCCTGCAGAATCTTATTATGACTTTTGATCCAATCCAGGTACTCTGCGTCGGCTTCATGACCAAGCTTCGTTGCAAGCTCTTTTTTCGTCTTCTCGTGGTTATACTTTTCGAGTGCGACTTCCAGGGGAGTTTGTATGTAGTTGATAACCCAATTAGCCATCGGAAAAGCAATTAACATTCCGATCCCTAAGGAACCAAACGCCCAAGCCAAACACTTACGGAGTTCCTCCAAGTGTTCGCCAAAACTCATCGAGCTCTTCTCGAATAGGTCGTCTGACTTTTTGAGCGGTACCGTAGATAAATTCAGGGAGGGTATTTTCATCGTTCAGCGACTCTCTCGCTGCTCTAGGTTGTAAACGGTATCGCCAATGAGTACACGTTAAGTGTAATCGATCGGGTAGCATTTTATCAGTGATGACTCAAGGAAGCTAAGTCAAGAATACATCGCGACAGCTCGTATCCATAGCCCCAATTAGTATCAACAGCATGCTCCAGTAAGCTTACTAGCTAAAGCATGAAATCAGGAATGTAAAAAATTTCTGCCCGTACGATCAGCCTAGAATTTAGCGATGAAATCGTTTGATCCTGATACGCTAGCCGATTGATGCTGATACAGCATCCATTTCTATTTATGCAGGATCTCTGCTAGGACAGATCCAAACGCTTGGCGAGGTTAGCTGCGGGAGAGCGACTGCCGCACTTCGATTCATTCACGTAACTTATTTGACGTACTCGCCGCTTGTCAGAGGTCTACCAAACGTGCCGTTTTCAACACCTTTGCTGTAAACCTCCGATACGCTACCAGTACTGGACTTAAGAGGTCTTTTGTCGATAAAGTCGGTTGCTCGAGCAGCATTCCCAAGCGGCATGGATCGGTCGTCACCACTGCTTCGAATCCAGCTCAGCAATTTATCTAAGTTGATTTTACTAACGGCTAGTCCGCGAGCACGTGATTCCATATCGGAGTACTTGGACCGGAACTCACGAATCTTCGGGTCCAATTCCTCGGCACCAGCGACCTCAAACTTATCGCCAACCACCAACCATCTCGTAGCAGCAGTCATCTTGCCTGTTGATTTCCCATCTGGAGAGAGATCCTCTGTGATAACTCCGCCACTTTGCTCGATAAGGTTTCGAATGATTTTTCTGTCGTCGCTTCCGTCGCCATTCATGTCAAGTTTACCCATCAAAGCAAATTGAACTTTGCGGCCCTTTTCCCAAGCTGGCGAGTAGATCACGTCGCCCTTTAAGACGGGGATCTTCAAATCGCTTGCAAGAACCTTTGCACGAGCTTGAGTAGATCCAAGGATCTCAACTATCTCGATGTGTGCCTTTGGTTTCGCTTCGTTTAATCTGGAAACGTCCGGATTGAGGACGCTGAATTTAACACCGGGCCGGAGGTCGTCGGCAGAACCAATATTTACATAAACAATCGCACCCCCTTGTTCGACATCGACGACTTTGCCTTGAACCGCTTGGAAGTCTACGTTTTCAAGGACTTCGATTCTTCGAACAAGCGACAGATTGCGTGACGTCAACATAGCCACGTCATCTGTTCGAACCTTCACCGTTGATTCAAGCTTGGCCTTTTCCTTAGAGTGCTCGGCAATTTTCTTTTGAAGTGTTTCGTTGGTTTGCGTATTGGTTTTAATCAAGTCATCGATTTTGTTTTTGAAGTCGGCCCGGGCTTCTGCAAGCTGCTTGTCAAGGTCGTTGGCTTTTGTTTCAGCTGCCTTGCGTGCATCGGTCTCGCTGCGAACGGTGCTCTCGGTTTTAAGATTTAGTTCTTGAGCCGTCTTGGCCGCCGAATCGACTTGAGCGTTTCGAGCTCGCAGCTCACGCATCAAATATTCGGCAAGTTTGGGATAGTTTTTATTTTGGAAAGGTTCCGACGGTCCGAACAGCGTCATGTCCTTGGCATACTGTGATTGGAGTGCATCAAAGTCAGGCGAGCCCGTGATGGAGCTCTTCATCGTTTCCCATTCGGCTTCGCTGAACTGACGTTGCCCAAGCATGCCTTTGACAAAGTCGAGATTCTGTGTGATGTCGCGATACTTTTTATCTGACTCGGCGGCGCGTCCGACAGCTTCTTTGGCTGTCGTTTGGAGATTGCTGCTGCTGTACATCGTGTAGCCTAATGCACCGATCAGCCCTACCGATACAAAACTGGCGACGATCACGTAGGCCATCCAGGCGGAGAGATTGCGATCACGAGCAGCCATTTTGTAATCCTTCGGAGTTCATAAAGATCAGACTTGCGTCGCAGAACGGGCAGAAAAGCCAACGACGAGCCTATCCATGCATATTAGATACGGCGTGGTCGATCGTCAAATAAATCCGCCCGAACTTCAGGATACTTTTACGGTTCATCGATCAACCCTAGGGACTGGGACGATGAACAGGGCATTTTTCCTGAGCTAGCCTCGGGTGCCGCGTGGTAAATTGTGGCGAAGTCGAAACTCGTGGCTAGCGCCATCGGCTCAGGTTTCATCTGCCCACCTGGGAACTGTCCCGGTAGGACGGCTTGGCTCGCACTCGCTAAACTGTCTGTATGCGAAAAAAAATGAACTTTGCCAATCAGCGTCGGCTCTTCGAAGAGGATCCTCCACCGCCCGCTACCGAAGCCACCCTGCAGAGGGGTTTTCTGGCAGGTGCGAAGGCCTCAGACTCGATCCCCTTCACAGCCAACGACACCGCCTCAGCAATCCCTGAGCCGATGGCGCTAGCCACGGGTGACC
>JANODQ010000679.1:0-1666 GCA_031412775.1 Pirellulaceae bacterium
ATTGACGACGTAAAGAAGACGGGGCATGGAAGACCGATAGGGTTAGGAGGCGTCTTAATTTATTTAGAGATAGGCAATGAGTATTTCACGCGGCAAGCCTCGCTCTAACCCCCTACCCCATGACCAAAAACGGGTCATGGAGAAGGGTTTCCTGCCCCCTTTCTCTACGACTCGATCTTAAGTCGTGGGGAAAGGGTGGGGGATAGGGGCGGTACGGCGGACTCTCATCATCCTTTCCGACTTTTGCAAATCCGATACTTTTCTAACTCCGCCGCTGATCCACAAAATCAATCGCAGCAAGCAACTTTTCAATGCCAACTGTTAGGTCACCGTCAATGTGCAAGCGGATGGCACGACATTTGTGTTGTTGGAGTGTTTGTAAATCGCCGGCAGCTTGTGCAAGGAACAATGTACCAAAGCTGTACGGTGCATCCGGTATCGCCACATCTTCATCCAGATTGGTGGTAAGTTGGATAAAGATGCCTGTATTGGGACCGCCTTTGTGAAGTTGTCCGGTGCTATGCAGATAACGCGGTCCATAGCCTATCGTCACAGCGCGTTTGGACACATGGCGCAGACGACGCTGCACTTCCCGAAGTTGTTCGTCAACTTCAGGGGTTGGGTTGAGATACGCTAGAATCGCGAAATAATCGCCGGCATTGGAGGCAGTAATCTGTGCGGCAATCAGTTCAGTACGGCTTAAATCGCTGAAGTTGTGAGCGCGAGTGAGTTCACGCAACGGGTGAAGCGTCGTGTCATCGGCATACAAGCGCGTGTGTTCGCCTGACATAAACGGCTTGGGTTCGGGCAATGAGCCATTTTCTTCATAGAACTTGAGTAGGGCTTTGGTTGCGTCTTTGGCTTCGGTCACGTTCGGCTCGTCAAACGGGTTTACTTCGTAAATATGTCCCGTTACCGCCGTTGCAAACTCAAAACGGAAGAATTCTCCTGCGATGGCATAGATATCGGGCAAGCGCAACGTCACACGCGGATGACCTGCTTCACGCAATGCCTTAACGCCATTATCAAGGTCGTCAATGTCGCTATCATCATCTACCCGTAAGTAAATGAACAGGCGATCAGAGCTATAGTCGTGGGGTTTGCCAACAGTGGCGCCCACCACAGGTACAACGCCGCGCCCTTCCTTACCGATACTTTCAGCGATGAGTTGTTCTGCCCAATCACCGAAGCTGGCGATGCTGGACGAACAAATAATGCTTACTTTGTCGCGCCCTTCTTTGCCAAGTGCTCCAATCACCGCGCCCAATGACAAGCCCGGATGCACTTGTGCCGGAATTTTCTCCGCGCTGGCGGCAATCATCAGACGAGCGTTTTCCCACAACTTTTCAACATCAATGCCCATTAAGGCAGCTGGCACCATCCCGAAGTAGCTTAAGGCGCTGTATCGTCCGCCGATGTTTTCGGGATTCAGGAAAATGTCGCGGAAACCTTTGGCTTCGGCATCGGCGGCTAACTCGCTACCGGGGTCTGTGATGGCAATAAACTGCTTAGGGTTATTGCCTGTGCGCTCATAGAAATATTTGTAGAACGACAATGTTTCTACCGTGCCACCGCTTTTGCTAGCAACGACAAACACGCTTTTGCTGATATTGATGCTCTTTTCCACATCTAACACTCGTGCCGGATCGGTGTTGTCTAAGACGAC
>JANODQ010000680.1:0-7764 GCA_031412775.1 Pirellulaceae bacterium
CGCCGGTGATTCATTACCACTAGGCGTCCGATTAAACGATTCGACAACGTAGTTGCCTCTCGCCGGCAGGCAAGAATATTCAGCAGTCGTCAGCCTCGGAGAGGGCTGATGAAAAGGGCCTTTTTTACTGAGCCGTAGGCGCTAGGCTCGGGTGCTATCTGGTAAATTGTGGCTAAGTCGAAACCCGTGGCTAGCACCACCGGCTCAGGTTTCATCAGCCCAGTCTCCGAGAGACTGAACTACTTGGGTTAATCTCCGAAGCTTGTGAAGCACTTCAAGCGTTCCCGTTGCTTCTGCCAAAGATATTTTGGAACTGCCGAGTGCACGCTCGGTATAGATGATAGGTATTTCAACGACTCTTGGATTTGCAGCTTGATGCTTGCTTTCTCTTTTGTCATTCCAGTGGAGAATATGCCAAAGAATCTCCTCTAAAAAACCATAGCCAGTACACTCAATTTTATCCCAAGGCAGAGGACGAAGGCTAGCAACTCGATAGCATCGATAAGCACTGCTGCAATCCTTTATCTTCCAATTCAGCAACCATCGAGCGTAAGCGTTCGCAGCTTTGCTAACAAGCTTTCTTTTCCAAGAGCAATTCACCAGACCGCCGTGCTGGACATAACGCGATCCAATTACTAATCGAACTCTATCTACATCTGCGTTTTCCGGCAAAGCATTCATTGCGGCAAGCAGTTGTGGAATTGCGGCGGGATCATGACTAAAGTCGGCATCAAGATTGACGACCAATTCATAACCATGTTTCATCGCGAAGTGCAGGCCGTCGCGTATTGCCGACCCAAGCCCAAGCTTTCCCGCTCGCACGTGAAGCTTCAGTTGATCACCGTACTCGTTTGTTTCAATTGCCCCTTGGACTGCCTCCGCCGTTCCATCGGGAGAAGCATCGTCCATGACAAGAATATCCGCAGCAGGCACTGCTTGATGGATAGACTCAATCAATCGGTCGATGTTTGCTCGTTCGTTGTACGTGCAAACGAGAACCAGGAGCGAGTGTGCGTCGTTAACTTCGTCAGTCGAAATGCTATTTAGCAACGAAGTTCACCATGCGGCCGGGAACAACAATCGCTTTGACGATCTGCTTCCCCTCCAAAAGTTCTGCGATGCGTTCGTGATTGCGTGCGGCTTTCTCAAGGTCTTCCGCCGAGCAACCCGCTGCGATAACCACTTTGGCACGAACTTTTCCGTTGATTTGCAGCGGGACTTCGATCTCAGCGGCCCGTGTCGCTGCTTCATCAAACTGCGGCCAAGGTTCATACGCAAGGCTGGTGGAATGGCCCAGTGCCTCCCATAGTTCCTCAGCCATGTGTGGCGCGAAAGGTGACAGCAGCAAAACAAGCGTTTCCATGGACTTCTTGGGACGAACCGTTTCCTTCGTAAAGAAGTTCACAAACTCCATCATGCGAGAAATCGCAGTGTTGAAACACATGTTGTCCAAGTCGCGAGTGACCGCTTGAATCGTCAGGTGAACCATCCGGTTCTGCACGTCGGTTGGCGTTACATCTTGGATCGATTCGACAAAGACGTTCTCGTCACTTCGTGAATCCATCATCAGCCGCCACACGCGATCCAAGAAGCTGCGGACGCCACTCACGCCATTCATGCTCCACGGCTTGGTTGCTTCCAGAGGCCCCATAAACATCTCGTACAATCGGAGCGAGTCTGCACCATACTCTCGAACAATTTCGTCTGGATTCACAACGTTTCCGCGGCTCTTGCTCATCTTATTCGCGCGGCTATCGATCCGAATTTCGGGGTTGTCTGCGAGTACAAAGACCTCACCTTTTTTGATTAGTTTGTCTTCTTCAACGCGAAGGAGTTCGATCACCTTCTTGGTCGACTTTTGTATCCAGCTACCCGTGTCGTCTTTTTCAATTTGGTCGTAGCTTACCCAATTACCGTCCAAATCCTTTGCACCTGTGTATTCGACTTCACCAAGAATCATCCCTTGGTTTACAAGCTTTTGAAACGGTTCCTTCCCGCTCACGTGGCCGCGATCGTAAAGGACTTTGTGCCAGAATCGAGAATACAAAAGGTGCAGTACGGCATGCTCCGCGCCACCAACGTAAAGGTCAACAGGCATCCATTCCTTTTCTTTGATGGGATCAACCATCGCATTGGAATTGCGAGGGTCGATGAATCGCAAGTAGTACCAGCACGAACCGGCCCATTGCGGCATCGTGTTGGTTTCACGTCGGTATTTCTTGCCGTCAATGACTGGGTAGAGCCAACTATCATCGGCTTTCGCAAGTGGTGGTTCGGGGCGACCGTGAGGTTTGAAGTCTTCTAGCTCCGGAAGGTCCACCGGCAACTGGTCTGCGTCTACCGCTCGCATCAAACCGTTAGGCTGCCCATGTTCGTCCAGTTCATGCAAAATGGGAAACGGTTCGCCCCAGAATCTTTGCCGACTGAAGAGCCAATCACGAAGCTTATAATTGACCGCTTTGGCTCCCAGTCCATTCTTGGTAAGCATCTCGGTCATGGCCGCTTTCGCAGGCTCTGTTTCCAAACCATCTAAAATTCCCGAGCGAACAGCAGTCCCAGGACCAACGTAACAGATCTTGCCAGCATCTAGCAGATCGCGATCGATATCCGCCGTGGCGACCGGTTCAACAACTTGTTCTACCTTTAAACCAAAGGCAACTGCAAAATCGAAGTCGCGTTGATCGTGTGCAGGGACAGCCATGATCGCTCCCGTGCCGTAGCCCGCTAGCACATAGTCCGCAATCCAAACCGGGATCGGATGGCCGTTAACAGGATTAATGGCGTGGGAGCCAGTAAATACGCCGGTCTTTTTCCTGTCGGTCTCGCTCCGTTCGCGATCGCTTTTGAACGAAGCGGCGCGGCAATATTCTTCTACTGCGGAATATTGATCGGCTGTGGTCAGTTGTTTCGTTAGTGGATGCTCGGGCGAGATCACCATGTAGGTTGCTCCATACAAGGTGTCTGGTCGAGTCGTATAGACTCGCAACACTTGCGCATCGTTTTGTTCTGATAAGTCTTCCGGCCAACCAACAGTCGACCTCTGAGTCGTCCATGCAGTGAAGGCTTCGAGTGGTCCGATGAAGAAGTCCACCTCGGCACCCGTGCTACGGCCAATCCAATCGCTTTGGAGCTTTTTGATTCCCGGTGACCAATCGAGTCCATCCAAGTCTTCGATTAATCGATCGGCGTAGGCTGTAATCCGCAGCATCCACTGTCGAAGTGGAATTCGTTGCACAGGATGATTTCCAACTTCGCTACGACCATCGATTACTTCTTCATTAGCGACAACCGTTCCAAGCCCCGGGCACCAGTTGACCAACGCATCATCTTGGTAAGCAAGTCGATGGCGGTCCTGATACTTTCGTATCGCATCGGTACCTTGCTCATAAACTGAATCCGGAATTGGAAGTTCTGAAACCTTGCGACCCTTCTTGGCCTTCGGATCGTACCATGTGTCGTATAGTTCCAGGAAAATCCATTGAGTCCAACGAAAGTACTCGCGGTCCGTTGTTGCAAGCACTCGATCCCAGTCATAGGAAAATCCGAGCATCTTTAGTTGGCGAGTAAAGTTCGCGATGTTCGATTCGGTACTCACACGTGGCGGCGTGTTGGTCTTGATCGCGTGCTCTTCGGCTGGAAGCCCAAACGCATCGTAGCCCATCGGGTGAAGGACGCTTTTACCGCACATTCGTGCGTATCGGCTAACAATATCTGTTGCCGTATATCCCTCGGGGTGACCGACGTGAAGCCCCGAACCACTCGGATACGGGAACATATCCAGCACGTATAGCTTGGATCCCTTAGAATCTCCTGAGGGATGTTCCGGCGTCTTAAACGTCTGATTTTTATCCCAGAAAGATTGCCACTTGGGTTCGATCACTGCGGGGTTGTAACGAGGCATCGGTCGATTGAATTCGTAGTATCTAAGAGGATTCTTGTCTTGAAGATTTCTGGCTGAAACAAGCGGCAATTGTAGGGCAACCGCCGTAAATCAGCAAAGCCCGCTTGGCATTGCAAAAATCCACTGCGAATTACAAAACAGGATAGGGCTTTGTTAACCAACGATTTCGCTAATGTCGGCCAAGTAGACCTGACGCCCATTTTGATGAGGCGAGTCGAAGACGACCTGTTTTCCATCTCGGCTGGCCGTCGGATGCGTGTCGCATCGCCACTCGCCGCGATAAGCAGGCGGTGAAGGAAAATGCCCCAGCGGAACGCGGCGATCTGTCGGAATGTGATAAAGGTAGGGGTTCTGGAGCGTCTTGGAGTCGGGATAGGTATCGTTAAGTACCCAATTGCTATCGGTGCCTGGAACATAAGTGTTATGACCATTCATCGTCATGGTATTGGGGCCTACTACCGAGACCATTTCGGTTTTGTCTTCGTAAAGATAAAATCGTTGCTGATGCGAAGGATGCCAAGCCCACGCAAAGACATGCTTTGGATCACGCCAAATGAAGTGCGATGTGTCGCCCCATGGATCGATAACATACAAATCGGTTCCATCGAAGTTCATAGTCATTGCACGCGTAAAGAATTTTTCTTTTGCATTATTGGAGTTACGCCATCGATGGAGGAAAAACAAACGCGTACCGTCTGGGTTACACAGCAAGTGATTGAACCAATGCTTTGAATGAGGCCGAAACACAGCGTCTTCACGTCCTTCAAACGGAATCTTCAATGCATCGGCAAAAGAGAATATCAGCTTCTGTTCGCCGCTCTGCATATCCATTCGCCAAATTCCAGCCTCGTCTGGTGCGAGTACTTTTTGATTTGGATCGGGAACTCCAGAATAGCCGTACCCTGGACGCGTATCATTGAGTCGTCGAAAATCAGGAGCGAATCCTGTCTTACCATCAGGCGAAATACAGTAGAAGGGATGTGGAAGTGTTCGCTTGCCACCACTTTTAACATTCAGGACGTGACTCACAAATTGCCCATCGACTCGATCGTTCCACGCGATCTCATCGGAAGTACCTGGAATCCATTGCAACATGCAACCTTGCTGCCAATTCCACGCGAAGGTGCTTCCCAGTTCTGTCCAACGGTCTCCATCTTGGGTATCGATAATGCCGATACGAATTGAATCCTCTGCAGTCGGTGAACGCCCTTCAAAGTCAACTTCATTAGCCAACACAAATCGGTTCGTCGGATCAAATAGAAACTTGTCATAGTAACCGCGCCAATGAAACTTCGGACCACGCGTGATGGCGCGGACAGGAGGAAGCGTTGCATCAATTTTGTCGGATGCATGTACTTTTGTCGCTGCCGCAATGGGTAGCGAGGCAACAATTGATTGAATGACTTGACGGCGATTGAGAGAGGAATGATTCATGGCTGCGAGGGAATTTGAGTGTCAGAAAGCGCTGATCGTTACTTGTACGAACGATCGGTATCGGACACTCATTCTATCAAGCTAACCCTTGGGATGTTACGCAGGATCATCCCGCGTCCGATCAAAAGAGTGTAAGATAAAATCTGAGCGGGAGCTTCCCGCGGTGGAATTAATGCACCTTAGTTTGAAGAAGTAAACCATGCAACAAAAGCTTGAAGAAACGCTCAAAGAACTCCATGAGCAACTCGCCAATACTGAAGACTTAGGTTTAGAGCAAGTTGCTATGCTTCGTGTTACGCTTGCCGAAATCCAAGCAAAGCTAGATGACGAACATTTGGAGCCGTCGAGTCTTTCCGCGCAACTGACAGAGTCCATCGAGCAGATCCAGGGATCGCATCCGGTACTCACGAACACGATCGCCCGCGTTGCAGATTTACTCGCTCAAATGGGCATTTGAGCGAGTAGTCTAGAGTCCTGCTGACTAGTGCTACTCAGCTGGTTTCCGAGCGATCCAAACCGAGCATTCGGCGTGTCGTAAAACATACCGCGATACGCTTCCCATGAGAAATCGAGCGATCAGTCCATTGCCAGTATCGCCAACAACAATGACGTCGGATTGCTTTTGACGCGTGTAATCGACAAGGCTGTCTCCAACGTTGAGCACTTGAATCACTTCGGATTTCACTTGCGGAAATGCCTTTCTAGCCTGTTCTGCGACCGCTTCCAAGTTCGCCTCAAGCTCTTTTTGAATTTCCCGGATATCAATCTGCATCGGGATATCGGAATAGCTGAATGGCGACGCGAATCCGGAAACAATATCGAGATGAGTTTGCGGTCCCCATTGAAAATCTTCCAACTGCTTCAATGCGAATTTGCTGGGCTCCGAATTGTCGTAAGCGACACATAGATTTAAGTCATGATACGTTCGATCTTGAACTATCCCTGGCCGAACAATGAGAACCGAACATGTCGAATGGGTTGCCACGAAGTCGCTGACACTGCCTACCATCATTCTTTCAAGTGTTGAGTGCCCCAAAGCACCTACAACGACCAAGTCACATTTTCGGTCTTTCGCGGCGTGAGTAATCTCGGTTCCAACATGTCCTGTCAATATAACGGACTCTATCGTTACGTTTACTCCCATGAAGAGTCGTTCAATTTTTTCGCAAGACTGTTCTGCTTTCTTTTTTTCTTCTTCGTAGTAGCGCTGCTTCCATCCGACCATTTCGGGATTACCGTAAATTTCTATCGATGGAGTCACTGCAACAATTGTTACGTCCAACCGTTCGCGATGCGGGAGCCTTGCAACAAATGCAGCGGCTTCATCTGCATGCTTCGAACCATCAGTCGCAATAAGGACTTTCATATTCAACATTCCTGTAACCGAGAGGGACTTAGGTCAAAAGCGTAAAAAAACACGCTTCAAAGTTCACTTGATAATTCACATAACCGTTGAGAAAATGCATTCACGAATCGATCATCAGAGCCCACCAGCTAATCGTCGTGAAATGAAAAAGATCAAGATTACTGCAATTGCACTGCATACGAGCCACCAAAGGGTTTCGTATTTAAACTTGGACTGAGTCGATTTTACCATGATGGTCCCAACAAGAACGAACGTTTCGGAAGCAATTCACGCAAAAGCTTGTCATCTCAGTGCAGTCCGTGAAATTGCTAACAATTCTAAAAGCAACTGACGTGCCGAAGCGATGTATTCAGGCTTCGTAACGAATAATCGCGGTTTGGCCTGCATGATGAAGCAACTTCTTTACCAAGTTGGTGTCTAGCTGCGCTTAACCGACTAACCATCCGCTTGCGCTCCAAAGGCTCTAACGCGGCACATACTGAGCCAGAAGTGGGCGATCCCGCACACTTAGTTATTTCTGCAACGCACGCAAGAACTTACACGTGTTGCGATTTAAACTTAAACGGCTGCTCTAGCCCTCTTGAGTTGTTGAGCTCGAGCGAAAACACGCGTGATCTCATTGCGTGCGCGGTACGGAAAGACCGTCCAGTAGCGCTGGAGAGCAGGCAGCTTTTCGTTGTCCTCGGCTCGCAGTTGACTTGCAAAAGCAAGCGACTCTTGATCAACCGGAAGTGGGTCAATGGAGGCAGCTCGGAGACCATAAACCCATTCGCGATCGATTGCGTGGTCAATCGGTACTGTCATCGGTATCAAAGCTTTTGACAAAACCTCTGCCGATTTGCGAGTCACCATATAAGCGCCAGTACCCGAGAGCCGCGAAAAGTTGACTGCCAACGAATAACTCTGCCCTAATCCGTCCCCCAAGCCAACATAGGATCTCGGATGGCTATCGTGGAAGCCCGAGAGCCGCAAGATATCCCATGATTTAACATGTAAGATGGCCCGTTCCAGTATCAGTTTTAAATCTTCCGCGGGAGCAATATCGTCTTCGGCAATGATTCCT
>JANODQ010000681.1:0-12486 GCA_031412775.1 Pirellulaceae bacterium
GGACGACGCAAACGATATTAGTCAGGAAATGTCGGTCGCTCTTTTTTAGAAGCTAGACATTCGACGAATCGCGACTGTTTCTTCCATGGGCTTATCGGTTCGCCTATTTCCAGGTTATAAAAGGTCGGGACCCTGCGGCTAATACCTGATTTAATCGCGATGATGATGTGGTTAAAATATAATCTTAAATGACTTGAGTGCTGCCATCCTAGTTGGACACCGCCACTTTGCGCTGGAGTCCAGGCTTTTGGAGCATCCAAGGTGCTCATCGCCTAAAGGCTGTACTCCAGGAGAGTTGCGATTGATTGCCAAGTTCAAAGTGGCGCTTTCGAATTAGATAATATAAATTGGTCGAAGATTTTGGCTGAGTAGTCAATTAAATAAAGATAAATAGAATGAAAATGTCTGAAAGACTATGGAATACGAAAGTTTTCGCAGCCCACGTGAGTCAAGCCTTGGTTGTGGGGCTGATTTCGTTTGCGAGTTTTGCCGTGGGCTCTGATATTCCTTCGGAGCATGTGCAATTTTTCGAGAACGACGTTCGACCGCTGCTGGTCAAGCATTGCTACGAATGCCACAGCGAGGACGATCCCAAGGGTGGTCTGCGACTCGATTCGCGTTCACTTATCATGGCCGGTGGTGACTCTGGCGAAGCGATGGTTCCAGGCAAGCCGGATGAAAGCATCCTTATCGATGCGATCAACTACGGCGACTATGAAATGCCGCCTACTGGTAAGCTTCCTGATAAAGAGATCGCAATTCTCACTCGATGGGTTTCGATCGGTGCTCCTTGGCCCGGCGAAGACCCAAATGCTCCAGTTCGCAAGAAAGATCGCTTCGATGAAGAAGACCGTGCGTGGTGGGCAATTCAACCAGTCGTACTTCCATCCATCCCAGAAGTAGATGCAACCAATTTAAAATGGGTGCGAGGAGACCTCGATCGGTTTGTAATCGATGCGATGACCAAGCAAGGGCTTGCACCAGCACCAGAAGCCGACAAACTCGCAACAGTTCGTCGACTCTATTTGGATGTTGTTGGATTGCCACCGACCCCTGAGCAAGTCGATGCGTATCTTCGTGACGAATCACCAGACGCATACGAACGGCTAGTCGATGATCTACTCCAATCCAAGGGCTACGGAGAACATGCCGCGCGGCAATGGTTGGATCTGGTTCGGTACGCTGACAGCGATGGTTATCGAGCAGATGAGTATCGTCCCAATGCATGGCGTTACCGCGACTATGTGATCAAGTCATTTAACGATGACAAACCCTACGATCGATTCCTCTTGGAGCAATTAGCTGGCGACGAACTTTTTCCGGATAGTTTGGAAGCACAAGTCGCTCTTGGATACTTACGACATTGGGTTTACGAATGGAATATTAGTGACGCAAAGACGCAGTGGAAGACGATTCTTGACGACGTCACGGATACAACCGCAGATGCGTTCTTGGGACTCGGACTCCAATGTGCGAAGTGTCACAATCACAAGTTTGATCCGCTGCTACAGAAAGACTATTTTCGTTTACAAGCCTTCTTCGCGCCATTCATGCCGCAAGAATTGGATGTCGTGCAGAGCAGCGAACTAGAAGCGTACCGCCAGCAGATGAAATCTTGGGAAGACAAGACTGCTGATCTTCGAGCGAAGATCAGCGAGATTGAGTTGCCCTACCGTGAGAAGCTTCGTACCGCAGCCATCGATCGCTTTCCAGCCGATTTGAAAGAGATCGCATACAAGCCTGCCGGCGATTTGACTCCATACGAAGAACAAATGGCTTATCTAATTCATCGACAGGTTGCGAAATCTTATGAAAATCTAGACCAAAAATTGTCGCCAGGAGACAAGGACAATCTAGTTATTCTTCGTCGCGATTTAAAAGCCTTTGATGAGCTCAAGCCAAAGCCACTACCAACCGCGATGGGAGTTTCAGATATTGGGACCGAAGCTCCACCAGTTGTGATGCCCAAACGCAAAGACGAAATTGTCGAGCCGGGGATACCTACGATCCTTAACGAGGATGCCTTACCCATCGCGTCAGCACCTTCAGGCCTTACCACTGGACGTCGAACGGCATTAGCAAAGTGGGTAACCGATCCTACTAATCCTCTTTCGACACGTGTTATCGCCAATCGAATTTGGCAAAGCCACTTTGGCAAAGGGCTTGCGGCAAACCCAAGCGACTTTGGTCGTCTCGGTGGACCTCCTACGCATCCGGAATTGCTCGATTGGTTAACGATTCAATTCATCGAAGGCGGTTGGAGTTTGAAGTCGCTGCATCGCAAGATTCTCCTTTCGGCGACCTATCGGCAATCGACTCAGCATCTGCGCTTCGACGAATTTCATCAGGTTGATCCATCCAACACTTATTACTGGCGTCGAGACACAATGCGGCTTAGTGCAGAGGAGATTCGTGATGCGTTGTTGGTTTCAAGTGGTCAATTAAAAGATAGCGAGGGAGGCCCCGGAAAGCTGGGTGATGCAACATGCCGAACAATTTATACTCGTATGATGAGGAACTCACCCGACCAGCTACTCGACGGCTTTGATCTTCCGCAATTCTTCTCGAGTAACTCGACGCGAAACACAACCACGACTCCGGTGCAGTCGCTGATGATGATCAACAGCGATCGGCTGCTCGGTTATTCTCGCAAGCTAGCATCGCTGGTAAAGAAAGAATCCAACGATCCTGCGACGCAAGTTGCACTCGCCTGGAAACGCGTCTTCAGTCGAGACCCGTCGCCAGAAGAAATTGAATCCTCGCTTCGCTTTATTGATAAGCAGCGAGAAGAAATTTCCAAGTCCGAATCGGATGCTACCGCAGGACTCATCGAGACAGCCAAGCTTCCGTACCGCGATGGTCAATCGATTCGATTTGTGGTGAATGATTCAGCGCTCAAGCTTTCTGTTCCTTACGAATCAGCCATGGATACGGGAGACTTTACGATTGAAACATTCTTTCAAATCCGTTCGATTGCGGACAATGCGGATGTGCGAACCTTGGTCAGTAAGTGGGACTGCAATCAAAAGCTACCGGGCTGGCGGTTTGGAGTTACTGGTGCAGGGTCACGACGCAAGCCGAACACGTTGGTGCTGCAAGCCGTAGGAATGAAAGCGGATGGAAAGCTCGGTGAAGCAGCCATTTTTTCAGACCAACATATTCAGATTAACACCCCTTATTATGCTTCAGCGAGTTTCCGTTTGCCTCGCGATGGCCAGGAAGGAACTGTGACATTCTACCTGAAGGATCTTTCCAACGATGACGAACCGATCTTGGTTGCGGAGATACCGCATGATCTTACCGGCGGAATGAACAACGCGCTGCCACTGACCTTTGGTGGCTGTAGCGGTGCATCGACACAAGCGTTCGATGGTCTGATTGATGACGTGCGGTTTGTCGGAAAAGCACTCACCATCGACGAGATTCTTCAAACAGTCGAACGCGACTTGCCTGCCACGATCGGGTACTGGCGATTCGAAACTGTCCCTGGAGTGATGCGTAATAGCACCGGTGATCGATTGAAAATCGTGGGACGCGGCAAAGCGATCGTCAATTTATCCGCTGAAGAATCTGCCCTGGCCGACTTCTGTCACGCCTTACTAAACGCCAACGAATTTTTATACAAAAACTAACAACTAGCCACTAGCAACTAGCCACTAATATCATGACTCACAATCCAATACCAACATCACGACGCGATTTTCTAGCTCGAAGCGGAGCCGGTTTCGGAGCCTTGGCATTGGCTGGGATCACAGCCAATGCAAGCCAAGCGGCATCTGAAAAGTCGAGCGATAATCCGCTTGCCGCACAGAAGCCGCACCACTTTGCGACCGCTAAGCGAGTGATATTCTTGTTCATGGAAGGTGGTCCCAGCCATTTAGATCTCTTCGACCCGAAACCATTGCTCAATAAGCTTGCCGGGCAGCAAATTCCTGATAGTTTTGGTTCCGTGATAACAGCGATGGGTGAAATGAAATCGCCATTGCTGGAGTGCAAGCGGACTTGGAAGCAACATGGAAAAAGTGGGCTATGGATTTCGGATTGGTTGCCGCACATCTCGGAGTGTGCTGATGACTTGGCAGTAATTCGATCTTGCTACGGCGAAGGTATCAACCATTCGGCGGGCGTCTGCCAGATGAATACCTGTTCTATCCTCAGCGGCCGGCCTTCGCTTGGCAGTTGGGTGTCGTATGGATTGGGGACGGAGAACGAAAATCTTCCAGCCTTTGTTGTGATGCAAGATAGCAATTCACAGATTGCTAACGGTCCGAGAAACTGGGGGGCTGGATTTATGCCCGCCGTTTATCAAGGGACACGATTAAGTGAAGGAAGTCAACCGATTCCGTATTTGAATACTCCCGAAGGATTCACACAGCAGCGTCAATTGTCGAAGCTTGGTTTCCTGAATGAATTGAATCAACGCTACGCAGACGTTCACCCGGAGCAAAGCGAACTCGAGGCACGCATTGCAAGTTACGAGCTTGCCTTCCGAATGCAAGCTGATGCACCGGAAGCGATTGACTTGAAAGACGAAAGCCAAGAGACACTTGACTTGTACGGCATCAACGAAAAGGAAACCAGTTCTTACGGTCGGCTTTGCTTGCTTGGAAGACGATTAGCGCAGCGCGGTGTTCGTTTTATTCAGCTCTACAGTGGCGCCGGAAGCAAATGGGATTCGCATGATAAAATCGAAGTGAATCACGGCAATTTGTGTCGCGGAATGGATAAGCCGGTTTCTGGACTGTTGAAAGATTTGAAGCGACTTGGAATGCTCGATGATACGTTGGTTGTTTGGGGCGGCGAGTTTGGTAGAACACCAATGAGTGAGAAGGGGAACGGTCGCGACCACAATCCAACTGGCTTTACCATGTGGATGGCTGGTGGAGGAGTCAAAGGTGGTCAGACGATCGGCGAAACTGATGATCTAGGACTTCACGCAACGGTCGATCGATTGCATGTCCATGATCTGCATGCGTCGATTCTGCACTTGATGGGCGTCGACAATATGCAACTAACCTATAAGCACAAAGGCCGCCCCGAACGACCAACAGTGAACGAAGGAAAATTCTTTCCGAAAATTGTCACTGGATAGCTACCATAGAATCTAATTACTGCCGCCATTGGCCTTGAACGGGTTGCTGATAGCTTTGGTATTGTTGGGGTTGGTAGTTCGGTGGCTGTGTTGGCTGCGATGGATAGTAAGCTTGCGGTTGTTGATAGGTGGGCTGCGAGTAATTGGGCTGAGAATAGGTTTGCTGAGAATAGGTTTGCTGGGGATAGCTTTGCTGCGAATAGGTTGGTTGAGCGTAAGGCTGTTGGTATGTCGGCTGTTGGTAAGCGGGCTGCTGATAGGTAGGATGCTGGTATGTTTGCTGGTTTGGGTAGTGGTTAGTGGACTGCGGATTTGGTTTATACGCAGATGGACTTTGGTAATTTGGATTTTGATTTGCTGTCTGGGATGCGTTCCAAAGATTTTTTGCCGAGTTCTCCCACTCTTGGACCTTGGCGGGATTAATTTTCACAATTTCTTCACGGGCGGCTTCTCTGATTTCAGCGGCTCGTTGGCGATCGAGAGATAAGTGCGGGAGTCCACCTTCCCAATCCAATTGCAGGACACCCGCCAAGAGAAGCGCGGGAATCCCCCAAAGGAGCAATTTCGAGCCGATTGAGCTTTCCGCGATTCGTTGAACGGGTGCCGGAAGTCCAGCCGCGAGCAGGCTAACCGCTCTTTGCGATGTCGATCGATTTCTGGATCGCCTAGATCGGGCCATGTCTTCAATCTCCAGAGCGTCTTCACAAAATCAGACACCCCAACATCCGTAACTCCAAAATTTCGGGCTTCGAGTGCGACAGTATCAAACCAATCCTTCGCAATCCATAGTGATTATTGGCCAGTGCGGCGAGATCTCAACGCGAGAGAAGCTAAACAAAGCCCCCTTTTGAGTTATACTTTGATCTATGATTCAAGAGCCCAATTCCACTGCGACTGGCGGCGATCGTATTCCCGATTCGCCTATGAAGTCGATCCTTTACCCGACGTATGCGTACCACCACCCACGTCGTCAGGCTTGGCGTATC
Organism: Pirellulaceae bacterium; assembly: GCA_031412775.1. Lineage (GTDB taxonomy): Bacteria > Planctomycetota > Planctomycetia > Pirellulales > Pirellulaceae > JAIYDQ01. The sequence continues at coordinate 6,079 of JANODQ010000681.1, forward strand.
CAGGTCCAAGGAAACCTTCACCGCAGTTTACCAATTTCGCTAGCCAAGCGACTCATGCTTAAGGGGTTACGCCGAGCCTTGAAAATGCCCCCCGAGACGTCCGACGGGCGGATCTTTCAAAGCCGTGTCGATGGGTTTCTTGTGACGCCCGAAACGGGAACCAAAGTCAGGGTTGTTGCGGATGGCTTTGTCTATCAAATTCGAGCACGCAGCAAACGAAGTGGTCTGTTTCAAGGCCGTGTCGATGTGCCTTTGTCCTTGCTTCCACTGGATGACTCCACCAAGATCGCGACCGAACCGCAAGAGAACCCATTGTTCATGGGCTCGCAAGATGGTCGCAGTTGGCAAATCCCTTCACGAAATGGAGTCTTCACGCTGAACACCGATTCGGAGTTCGGTTCAGCGGTTGGAAAGGTTTATGTCGCAGATCGCACGGGGCTGAGCGTGATCACCGATATCGATGACACGATTAAAATTACCGATGTCACCAGTCGTTCACGTATGCTGTCGCGAACTTTTTTAGAACCCTTCGAACCCATCGAAGGAATGGCTGCTCTTTATCAGCAGCTACATCAGCAAGGAGCCATGTTCCATTACGTATCTAGCAGCCCTTGGCAAATCTATCTTCCATTGCAAGAGTTTTTGGACGAGCATGGATTTCCCGGTGGTAGCATGCACTTGAAATGGTTCCGACTACGAGACGAATTCTTTAAGCGATGGAGTATCATTCGCAAAAAGAGCAAAGCAGGTACGATACTTACAATGATCAAGCGAATGCCACAACGAACATTTTTGTTGATTGGCGACTCGGGCGAACGCGACCCAGAGATTTACGCAAAAATCGCCAAAAGATTCCCCCGGCAAGTCCGCGAGGTCTGGATCCGCGACATCGCTGGAAACCCCATGACCGATCTGCGACGCGAACGATTAGCAAGCTGGATGAAAGGAATTCCTCTGCGAGTATTCACGGAGCCCACCCAATTAGTTAGTCACAAACGATTAGTCACAAACGATTAGTCGTAAACGATTAGTCGTAAACGAGTGAAACCTGTTTTCGCTACTCCTCGCCGATTGCCACCAATAGATGAACTTGAGTATCGCCAACCACAATGTGAACCCCTAGTAAATCAATACTCACGCAAAGGCGCTAAGCCTCTCGCTCAGAGTCCTTTGGGAGCTTAGCGCCTTTGCGTGACATGCTTTTTAGAGAAACGGTACGTACATCTTGAAGAATGCAAGTTGCTAGGTGGTGATCGACGAGAAGTGTCCTGTTTTCAACGTTTTTTTACAGTCAAACGTTGTCATTTTTGAAGCTAAAACAGGCAACTGAAGCCAGCAGCTTCGGCCTCATGCCATACACGCTTATTCGGAAGCTCACACTTCATTCGTCATGGCTGATGTTCGTTATGACGCTGTGCTGTGTCGGCATTACCCGATTGATAATTCCTACCGAGGATCTCATAAGCCTTAGCCAGTCCGGAACTCATTTTTACTGTTGCGATTGTTTCGTTCTCGTGCGAGAAGCGTAGTTCAAACTCAACAGACGTATTTTCAGGTAAATCAATTTGCGCAGTCGGGCGAAAAACACCGTTTTCAAAAACTGCATGAACTGTTCTAGACATTTTGCAAGATCCTGTTCTGAAGCCAAAGTACCGCTGACTAGTCTTTTATTTTGTAACTCTTGATGCTCGATTTAAATCAAATTGTACACTACCTGGGCTAGGGCTGACGAAAATGTGCATTATCCATAAGAATATGCCGTATCGATTGAATTCAACACGCAGCCTTGTAGTCAGAATTGACGATTCCTTAGGTTGAGTGGTAGTCTAATATGGTGAATCGGTGGAACCACATTAAGAAAGTAAGACTGTGAAAAAGGTTGGATTAGTTGGATGGCGTGGCATGGTCGGGTCTGTGTTGATGCAACGCATGACGGACGAAGGGGATTTTGCCCTGATCGAGCCGATTTGCTTTTCGACATCCAATGTCGGAGCGGCGGGTCCGGTGCTTGGTGGCAAATCCACAGGCCCGCTTTTAGACGCGATGGATTGCGAATCGCTCAAGAAGATGGACGTGATCATCTCTTGCCAAGGTGGTGATTACACGACCGAAGTCCATACTCAATTGCGCAGCGGCGGGTGGCGCGGATATTGGATCGATGCGGCTTCAACACTGCGTATGAAAGACGATGCGATTATCATTCTCGATCCTGTGAATGATCATGTGATTCGTAGTGGCCTGCGTCAGGAAGTCCGTGACTTTGTCGGGGGGAACTGTACCGTTTCACTGATGCTGATGTCGCTGCAAGGGCTTTTCAAGGCGGACCTGATCGAATGGTTATCGAGCATGACTTATCAAGCGGCCTCCGGAGCTGGAGCAAAGAACATGCGCGAGTTGCTGCTTCAGATGGGTACCGCCTCGGGTGCCGTTTCCAATTTGCTGAACGATCCCGCTTCCGCCATTCTTGAAATCGATCGTTCTGTTTCAAGCACTCTTCGCGGTGATGATTTTCCGACTTCTCAGTTTGGAGTTCCTCTTGCTGGAAGCTTGATTCCTTGGATTGATAAAGATCTAGAAAATGGTCAAAGCAAAGAAGAATGGAAGGGATGTGTCGAGACCAACAAGATCCTCGGGCTGGCACCTAACACGGTTCCCGTCGATGGACTTTGCGTGAGGATCGGTGCGATGAGATGTCACTCGCAAGCGATCACGATTCGGCTGAAAAAGGACGTGCCACTGGACGAGATCAATGATCTGCTGGTAAGTGCCAATCCCTGGGCCAAGGTTATTCCGAACACCAAGGAAGCCACGCTTCAGCACCTTACGCCTGCCGCAGTGACGGGTACTTTGGATTGCCCGGTTGGACGGCTTCGAAAGATGAAACTCGACCCAGCAAGCAATGGCAAATACCTGTCTGCATTCACCGTTGGCGATCAGCTTCTCTGGGGTGCCGCCGAACCACTGCGAAGAATGCTACGGATTTTAACCGAAGCTTAAGTTGGTTACGGGCCCGGCAACATTTGTGCCGACCGGTTCTGCCAAATAAGCGGGATCTTGCTGGCCATCGCGGTGGTTAACGCCACCGTTTGGCGAGCCTGAGCGTCCTTACCCAAAAGCAGGTAGCATCGCGTCAAGCGGAGTCGCGCATCGAACCAACCGTCGCTTCCGACAACATTTCCGCTGGCAAGCTTAAGGTATGCTTGAACAGATTTTTCAATCAAAGCATCACGAATAGTGATCTTGGATTTTGCATGCCACAATTGAACCATCGCAACCTCTTGCTGCCACTTTGCGCTACGCGGGAATGTGCGTTGGCGATCGAGCAGCTTTTGATGAAGTTCGGCTACGGGCTGAGCGGAAACGATATCAATCGCATCAACGCGAGAAGTTAGCGATACTCGCAAGTCATCGACTGCTTGCGTTACACTTAGGTGCAACGCTTTGTTCGATCCAGTCTCAATTTTTTGCAAAATATTCTCAAGGCGCTTAAGTGTGGTTACAAGCGTCGTTCGATCAGAGTCCGTGAGAGGCTGTTTGTCGAAAACGAAGCGGTCGTCGATAAGTGCCAGATAAGCATTCGCGGTTGCTATCGCCCATCCCATTCGGCGTACAGGATCTTTCTCTATCCAGTCACATAACCGAAGGATGCTTCCGTCAAGCGATAGATTTGCCGTTGGTGTCGATTTGTCGGTCGCGTCGGGAAGAAAGGCAGCGATGCTGTCGACGTTCAATCTTTCCAAGCCAGCATCTGTGCCATCGATTCCCCGTTCAATTCTCAGTTCAATTCTCAGTTCAATTCTCAGTTCAATTCCCCGATCGTATCCTCCATCGAGTGTCCACCAACTCCAATCGGTCAAAAGCCAGCGGGACATTTGCTGCCAAGGAGGCTTGAGTGCGATCACTTCTGCCCGCCACTGAGGAGCAATTTCTTTTGGACTCGTTATCGATGCAAACAACAAGAGTGCATTCACAAGTTGTTCGCTACGTTCATCGACCTCTTTCGGTGTGTTGATCCAGAGTTGTAGATTCGATTCCAGCCGCCCCGTCGCAAGGTAGGACGTTGCCAGTTTTTGTCGAACGCTCGGAGAAGTTGTGTTCAGGGGCCATTGCTCAAGATGGTCCGAGCAATGCTGCTCGTAAAGTTTCCAAATCCGACTTTTCCCGGTAGCGTTTATCTCCATCTTCCAAGCGCTGAGCAAAAGCGATTCTGCAAACTGATTCAGTTCGGCCGCTCCAGTCAAACTCGCGTAGGTTCCGGATGTCGCTTCGATTTGCTGTGCCGTTGCGACAAGACCTACCGATTGCGAGTCTGAGTTGGTTGGTTGAGCTGCGGAGTTCACTTTTACGAGCAAACCAATCTGGAGCTTCGCGAGTTCGAAGGCTTGCTCCAGATCGTTGTTCTTAGCAGCAATTGATTCCGATTGTCGCAGTCGTTCGATTGCCTCTTCGAAGCGGTTGCCGGCAAGAAGTTGCTTCAACTGCAGTTTCACCATCGACATCGATTGGCGGTTTGTCGTTTGGTCCGTCGAACCATTTGATTTGCTTCTGCGACTCGCGGACTCGAAACGGAGAATGGTCGCTTCGGCTCGAAGGCCCCAGTAATCGCCAAATGCAGCGGCGATTGCATCGCGTTGCTTTAAAATAAGCTCTAAGTCAGCTTCGGCTGTCTTTGCGTTTGGTATCTCCTTCGTTGATTTGTTGTCTTCATAAGCAGATTGCCACTGCATCAGAGACCACTCCAGTTGTGCAAGCGCAAGTTCCGGTGGTTGAGATGGAGAAAATCGTTCGTTCGCTAACGCAAGCCATTTGTTTCCGGTTGCCATGTCGCGCGTAGCGATAGATGATTGGACTGCAATGGCGATGGCTTTAGGGAGTAGTTCATGAGTCGAATGACTAGTTATCCAATTTCGAATTCCCTCTTGGACGGTTGGGTGTTTACCGATCATGAGAGCGGCTTCCCATTGAGCGAGCTCTAACGATGGGCGACCTATCCATTGTTCTTCGGTGAAGTTCATTGCTTGTTCAATCGCCGCTGCTGCATCTGCTCCTGCAGCGATTGCATCATCGCTTCCCGCATCGAACAATCGACCACGTTGCAAGGTCAAGTCGATTTGCATCAACAGAACATTGTTCCTGAGAGTCGCTAGATCGAGCACTTGATTGGACGCATCGCGTCCAACAAGCTTCGAAGCTATGCCTTGTGCCGATTGGACTTCATCGCGAAAACCAACCAGTGAATCTGACAATGTGCGTATCGAATTCAAGCAGTCGTCGCGTCGTGAAAGATTCGCGGGAGCAGCCAAGAACGCAGCCATCGCTCGCTCGATGACACGATAGGTTGCGTTGGCCAACGAGAATCGCACCCATAATGAATGAACATCTTGCGGTTGGCGATCGATTGCGGGTGTCGCGATTTGAATCGCCTTTTGCAGTCGACTTGGAATCGTTGTGAACTCGGGTGCGACAGCGACGCTATCGCGAAGTGCTACGGAAGTGATCAGTCGAGCGGTCCACAAGGCGTTTGAAAATCGACTTGTTCCGCTTCTCCCTAGCTCTCGCTCGCAATGTTCCACTGCGAGTACATATAATCCGGATCGATAGAGCGACTCCAAGACAATATCGCTTACCATGAGAGGACTAGCTGCGTTGCCGAATTCGGCAGCTCGCGATCCTACAGCAATTGAATTTCCCGCCGCACTTGGACCCTCTGCGGCGGAGAGCTCTTGCGAGTAGCCATTCAGAGTCGTGAATAAAATCACAAGCAAACTAAAGGCGATACGACTGACGAATCGACTGACGTTGATGCAAATGCCTAGCAAGTAACGCTGGATTGTCGAAAATGTCTTTTTCCCTGAGCCGTAGGCGCTAGCCTCGGGTGACATCGGGCAAAATGTGGCACAGTCAATACCCGTGGCTAGCGCCATCGGCTCAGTAATTTTCAGGCCACTCCCAGTGTTAAGCATCGAACTACCTTCCCTCAATCGTTCTTAGCGATGGTGAAGCGAGCAGGTGCCGTTATCGCATTGCTTCCCAGCGATTCGATACCGAAGTCTTGCAACCCAACGATACAAAGTTCGCCATAAAGGCATCGTCCCTGGGAATCGAATGATCGGTGCAAATGGGTAAAGCATCGGTAATCGAGTTGAAAGATAGGCGATCGCATCTGCGCCACCGGATTTCTGTCCATTGGCACTGACAACCCACATTTGCTCCATCAACTGTTCGTAGGTTAAATCAGGGTAGTCGTTAGCGACTACGGGATCGTGAAGCGAAACAAATCGCAAGCGGCTGTTGGAGTCCAACCGGGCGAGCATCTTGACACTCGAAGTGCAAAACACACATTCGCCATCGTAAATGACGACGTCTTGTCCTGACTGGTTTGCGAGCTTGTTTTCCATGGAGTGTTTG
>JANODQ010000682.1:0-10390 GCA_031412775.1 Pirellulaceae bacterium
GTTCGAAGACTTGTTTCCCTACGTGTGGTTCGAAGCTGCGAACGAAGCTGGTCCCATAGGCCTTTGCGACTCCATCGTAGAACTCGGAAGCGATGCCGCCGAAGGTGGTTCGAAAGCCAAGGAAATCGGTCGCTCCGAGCCCACTTGCGCTCATGCCGCCTGCAAAACTTGTCGGATTCACCCAGATAATCGAACGTCCTTCACGTTTGGCGGCAATCGCAGCAACCACCGCACCCGATGAGTCGCCATAAATTACAACGTCATACTGAGATGTTCTTTGCTGCTGCGACGAATTAAATTGTCCCATCGTTGGCGTGAGAGTCAGATTGGAGCAACAAAGTAATAGTAAAATCAATGCGCGAGTAGCATAATTTTGCATGAGGCGATACATGTCGTAGGAGAAGTAGTTGTTGAAGCGGGTATGGTCGCCGCATCATAACATGTTTTATCGAGCATTGTTCGATGTGGTACTACCCGCAGGAATCATTAAATCTTGCTACAACTGCGCAATCACCATAGAGCCAGTTCAAGTTAGATCGTCGTCATCATTGAAAAGAGACAATTGCTGAAAGTTCGATTTTTTCTTCGTTTTCGGTAACGGATCTCGGTTTTTGCGTGACCCGTGTTTTACAAATACCCGTTTGGCTTCATTGATTGCTGAGTTCGACTGACGAATTGTGAAGATCTTATCTTGAGCCGATTTGTAGGCCATGCGGTGCTCTACAATCGGCGGCGGATAGTCTTGACCGATTATGCAACCAATCTGAGTTTGCAGATCCAACGGCATTCGGTGCGGTTCGGATAAAAATTCATTCGGAACATTTGCCAACTCGGGGACATATTGCTTTATAAATATGCCCGTTGGGTCGTGATCGATCACCTGCTTGGCGGGCGAATAAATTCGAATGGTATTGATTCCGGTTGTGCCAGATTGCATTTGAAACTGCGAGAAATGAATACCCGGCTCAAAATCGAGAAAATGCCGTGCAAGATGTACTGCTGTCGGACGCCAATGTAGCCATAGGTGATTTGAAGCGAACGAAACCAGCATCGCTCGCATGCGAAAATTGATCCAACTAGTCTCATTAAGTGCACGCATGCAAGCGTCGATCATTGGGTAGCCGGTCTTGCCTTCCTTCCATGCTTGAAAGTGCTCTTCATTAAATTCGTCTTCACGTAACCCGTCGTAGACGCGACTGATGTTTTGGAATTCGAGCTCCGGTTCATCCTCGAGTTTTTGAATGAAGTGGCAGTGCCATGCAAGCCGTGAAGAAAATGAATTGAGCGAACCATACCAACGCGAGTCAATCGAACCCGAATGTGCTTCGCGAATCTCTCGCTGTCGAATCTGCAACTGTTGATATACCTGTTTGATTGAGATGCACCCCCACGCGAGATAGGGACTTAGACGACTACAATTGTGCTTGGCCGTAGCAGGACTCGACATCCCCTTGCGATAGTCGCAACCTCGACGATCCAAGAAAGATTGAAGCGTTTCAATCGCTTGGAGCTCACCACCGATTTGAAGGTTTTTCTTCTGCGTCTTTTCTAGCCCAAGTTCATCACCTTCTGGAATTCTTCCCCAATCGAAATCGACAGGAACCTCGATGCGTCTAAGTGTTTGGGCCATCGGTGATTTCATTCTCGTTTCCCAGTGTGCTGCCCAGCCATTACGACTTCTGAGTGGACGCACGACACCGTTCTGAGCGTACTGCTTCCACGGAACCCCCATCTCGCTAGCCCATCTCGCAACTCGCTTATCTCGATCGAAGGTGAATCCGTTTCCAGTTTCCTCGTGAGAATAGATTGCGGCAATATTGACGCAACGAGTAAGCTCAACAAACACGTCGGGGATCTCACCGACACGAATTGCCAAGCGACCTCCAATAGCTTCAAGCCGCCGAGATAGAACTTGTAAAGACTGCACGATAAAGTCGAAGTGGGATCGGTCCATTTCAGGCATCGCCCACAGCTTTGGCTCGAAGACATACAAGACAACTGTCGGACCAGCGAGACTCGCTTCCAAAATCGGTCTGTGATCGCTTAGTCGAAGATCGCGTTTGAGCCAAACAATTTGAACAGGATGTTTTCGCACGCTATTCATTTATGTCCGTAGCTTTATGTTTGGCTGATTTACTATTAGCAGCTTTACTACTAGCCGGCGGGACTACACTCCCGTCTCGTTTGCATCGCTCGCTACAGTACTTGACGTGCTCCCAATCCCGTTCCCATTTTTTGCGCCATGTAAACGGCCGATTACATGCCTTGCACAGCTTCGAAGGTGACGTTGCTTTCGAATTTTTACCCATTTTTACTTGTACCAATTATTTCATTCATCCCTATGCGTGCGGTCGTTCGAAACAAATTTTAGATCGGCGTCAAGCGTTGGATAACATGGCGGAATCCGATTGATGGAGTGTTGTCCGAGTAAATTTTTTCTCACAGATTCAAAAAATGCCAGAGGGACATACGGTTCATCGACTTGCTCGCGACCATTTTAAGTGGTTTGTAGGGCAACGATTAAAGGTTAGCTCACCCCAGGGACGGTTTGCTGAAGGCTCTAAATTGCTGGACGGTAGGACGTTGAGAAGCGTGGAAGCACATGGGAAACATCTCTACTACATTTTTTCAAGAGATCATGTTCTTCATGTCCATCTTGGGTTGTACGGTAAGTTTCGGTTGCACGATTCACCACCACCTGAACCACGTGGTGCGGTTCGCGTTCGATTCATCGGCAAAGCAAACACGTTGGATCTCAATGGTCCCAATCAGTGCGTAATCCTAAATTCCCAGCAGGTAGTCGACTCCAAGAAAAAGCTTGGCGAAGATCCTCTTCGGACCGATGCAAATCCCGAACGCGCATGGGCTCGGATTCAGAAGAGCAAGAAGCCAATTGGTCAATTGCTCTTGGATCAATCGATCATCGCGGGCATAGGTAACATCTATCGAGCGGAGATACTTTTCTTAATGCATGTACATCCAACGCGTCCAAGCTGTTCTTTTACACACGAAGAGTTTGATGAGCTTTGGAAAATTTCGGTACGACTGCTTGAAGTAGGAGTGAAGTACAATCGGATAATTTCAAGGAGTCGCGACGTTATGGATAAGCCTCTTAGCAAACTCACTTCCGACGAGCGTCTGTGGATCTACAAAAAAGAATTCTGTCCAGTTTGCGCATCGGCTACACAAACATGGTTGCTTGGCAATCGACAGATGTATGCGTGTGAGGTTTGCCAGAGATAGCAAGAAATAGAGATTCGAATGCTAACTCAGGGTCCTTTTTGATCAGGACATCGAAAGCGACCAACTTTGAAGTCTCGAAGGGCAACATGTTTTGTTTTTCGTCCTGCCGTTCGCTCCCGCCACATGCGAAACGAAGACGGTTTCATCTCGGCACGCATGAGCTTGATAACCTCCCCAGGGGTTAGGCCAAACTGAGTTTGAATCGTATCGAACGCGGTTCGATCTTCCCAAGCCATTTGAATGATTCGGTCGATATCTGCAGGTGAAAGCGTCATATTAATTACACTCGAAGTATTCGATCATCTGCGATGACCCAGGTTTGATCTGTTTTGCTCGGATGGACCACTTGCGTTCCTGTAAATTCACCGATCGCAGGCAAAACAAGCTGACGATTGGACAACCAAAAACAAGGTAATTTCCCGATTGAATCCATCTTGGATTGAAATCTATACGCTGGATGCAGGTGTCCGCACAAAAGTAGTTTAGCGGGTGGGCCAGGTGCTTGGGGGAGGTGAGAAATGCAAATCGAATCCAAAATGCTTCCCGAATCGACAATATTAATCGGCCAATCTTGAATCAAAGCATGGATGCCGCGATCGTGGTTGCCTAAAACCAAGCTGGTTTTCAGGTGTGGATGCGAGCTGAAAAAACTGTTCAGAGCCTCCCGTATATCCTGCGACAGCGACGATCGTGCATGGAACATATCACCCAACAAAATCAAATGCGATGCATGACATTCTGCGATCATTTCCACAATGGTGGTTAATGTAGCCTGGGTGCTGCCTCGCGGTACCGCGAGACCTTGGCGACGAAACGTTGCTTCTTTTCCAAAATGCGTGTCCGCGACGAATAAAGTTCTTTGGTCAGGCCAAAAGACCCCCCGCTTCGCATGCAGCCACAATCGAATTCCGTCAATCAAAATCTCAAGAATTACGTCAGACGGTTTGTCGCCTGATGCCTGTGGAGTTGTTTCTTTGCAAATGCTGCTTGTATTGAATGCTAAAGGGCAAACTGTAGTCGTGTCGCTACCCGTGGCTAGCGCCATCGGCTCAGTTGTTATGATGCCTGATGGCATAACGAGAGCATCCTTGGTTAAAGCGTTCATAGTTGGCTACCTTGCGTTTCCTTCCGCCGCATTCTCTAGTTCCTTTTGCATGCGTGCAACCCTATCTGCCAAGGTTTCGCTACTGACTCGCTCGCGGAGTTTATCTACCAGTAGCGAAAAAGCCAGTGGCGTCACTTTAGGCGGATACATGATCTTGATCTTTCCATTTTCCATCCTCTCCAAAGCACTGCGCAAACGCGTCCATTCCAGCTGCTGTTCAAGTACCTCTCTGCGGCATTGCTCTAGCAGTAGGTTTCCCGGATCGTGTTCGCTAAATGCATCGAAGAAAAGATTGCTGCTGGCCTGGATATGATTAGTGCTTTTGCGTTGGCCAGGCAACCCAGACTGAATCAAACCCGATACACGAGCGATTTGACGAAATTGTCGTTTTGCCATTTCAGTGGCGTTCATACTTTGCCGAACATCATCCTCAAGTTTATCGGTAGAAAACAGTCCCTGACCTATGGCTTTCTCAATCTCGATCACATGTGGCGATTGCAATACAATGCCATGGTCGTTGCATGCCATGCTCATGGTGGTACGTTGTAATCGCGTCAATCGGTATGCCAGTACAGACGCCATGCCTTCATGCACCAGTCGTCCCTCAAATGGGAAAAGAAAGGCATGATAGCCTGATCGTTCGCGCACCATTTCAATCAGTAGCTCATCTCTTTTTGGTACAACGCTCCATCGTTGTTGAAGTTCGAACAAACCTTGAAGCGATTTCATTTCGGGACCAGTAAAATGGCCGTCCGACGCTTCGTGAATCTTATCGCGCAGCGCAACGCTAAGTTCGCTTGACAGCGGCATTCTTCCGCCCATCCATCGTGGCACCGCATCCGGAGTCCCCTTCGATCGCTTGACATAAGCCGTGTTGTCACGAACGATCACCAGTTCTACAAGCTTACCCGCAAACAAAAAACGATCACCTTCCTTTAGTTTTGAGATAAAGCTCTCTTCGACAGTACCCATCGTACTGCCGCTCATGTACCTTACCTTCATCGCTGTATCCGAAACAATGGTGCCAATGTTCATGCGATGCAAAGTAATGATGCGCCGCATCGATACTTGGTACTGTTCATCCACCAATTGAACTCGATGAAACTCTGGGTAGGCGGTCAAGGAGCTTCCTCCGTGAACAATGAAGTCTAGAATCCATCGCCATTCGTCTTCGGTAAGATTTTGGAAAGCTTGGGTTGTTCGGACTTCGGCAAGCAAGTCAGTCGAACGAAATCCACCCCCGATGGCGATCGTTACAGCATGCTGTATTAAAACATCTAACGGTTTATTCAGCAGTTGACGAGCCTCCATTTTGCCCTGCTGGATTGCGTCCTTGGCGGCTGCCATCTCAATCAGTTCTAGAGCATTGGTAGGGACAAAGACTAGCCGACTTTCAGCTCCGGGTTGGTGACCACTTCGCCCCGCACGCTGCAGCAAACGAGCCGAGCCTTTAGGGCTGCCCACTTGAAGAACAAGATCGACCGCTGAAAAGTCGACCCCTAAGTCAAGGCTGCTGGTACAAACGACCGCTCGCAACTTACCATTTCGCAATCCATTTTCGACCCAGTCCCGAACACTGATATCAAGCGAGCCATGATGGACGGCGATCTGTCCTGCCCAATCGGGGCGGTGCTGCAATAAATGCTGATACCAAATTTCCGTTTGCGATCGTGTGTTAGCAAAGACCAACGCGCTGGCGACTTGTGAAATCTGCTCCGATGCTTGTCGCACCATGCGTGTTCCTATATGGCCTGACCACGGGAAACGTTCCATCTTCTGGGGTATCAAAGATTCTAGCTTCAATCGCTTTTTGCTTTTGCCTTGGATGATCTTACATGGAACATTGGAAGCAACCCCAACCAAAGCTGTTCCTGCTTCGTCGAGATTGCCGAGCGTGGCGGAGAGTCCCCAGGTTCGTAGCGAGGGATTGAGCATGCGAAGTCGGGCCAATGCCAACTCCACTTGCACCCCTCGCTTACTGCCTAGCAATTCATGCCATTCGTCTACAATCACTCCCTCGACCTGACTTAATTGCGATTGCAACGCGGCATGTGTCAGAAGAAGACAAAGACTTTCTGGAGTTGTAATCAAAGCAGTCGGTAGCCGCTTCAGTTGTTTGGCCTTAACGCTTGCGCGACTGTCGCCCGTGCGAGATTCTAAAAGCCAAGGGAGCTTCATGGTTTCAAGCGGGGATCGAAGGGCGTTTTCCGTGTCGGCTGCCAAAGCTCGAAGCGGTGTAATCCATAACACACGCAAGGGCGGCGGGTTCTTCGGATTCCATTGGTCTGGATTTTTGTTCTGCTTCAACCAACTCTGAATCGGTCCGAGCCAAACAGCAAGCGTCTTGCCGGTCCCCGTAGCCGAATGAACTAAGCCGCTATAACCATCCAAGTACGCTTTCCATGCGTCTCGTTGGAAACGAAATGGCTTTTGTCCTTTGCTCTCAAAGTAGTCAAGAATGCTCTTCAGGGGAGTCTGATTCTTCACATGGGATTCTTGTGGCAATCGTCTTGAAATTGTTGCTTTGGTTTTTGCGGTTTTAACCTTCACTGGCCATTCGTTCCAAAATCGGATAATAATTCCTTCAGTTCACGAAGGGTGTTTGCATCTTCCGGTTTTTTATCATGTCGCCATCTTACGATTCGCGGGAAGCGAGTTGCGATTCCACTTTTGTGACGCGAACTGATTTGCAAACCTTCAAATGCGATCTCCATTACCAAAGCAGGTGCAACGCTACGCACGGGTCCAAACGCTTCTTTTGTGTTTTGACGAACGAATCGATCCACTTCTTTGATTTCCCGATCGTCCAACCCACTATATGCTTTTGCAAAGGGTACCAAACTATCGCCGTCCCAAAGTGCGAAAGTGTAATCTGTGTAAAGCCCCGATCGCTTTCCATGTCCTTTTTGAGCGTAAACCAGCACGGCATCGATGGTGTAGGGCGAAACCTTCCATTTCCACCACACTCCTCGAACTCGTCCCACTTCATAAGCTGCGTCCCATCGCTTCAGCATCAAGCCTTCGGCATTCATGGCTCGGCTTTGGGAGCGAACTTTGGACCATTCATCCCACGAATTTCCTGGAATGAGTTGGGTGGCGCAAAGGTGCGGATGGTTCACTGTCGAAAGCAGATTTTCCAAGCGTCGCCTCCGTTCGGAGAATTGCAAAGTTCGAATGTCCTGCCGTGCCTCTTGAAGCAGATCAAACGCTTGAAAGATAACGGGCACTTCTTTTAAGAGAATTTTGCTAACCACTTTTCTTCCAATTCGCTTTTGTAGCTGCGCGAAAGGGAGCACTTGATTCTCGCCCAGGGACGCCAAGATCTCACCGTCAAGAACCGTTCCATCGGGCAGAAGTTGCGCGGCGGATTCGATTTCAGGCCAGCGGTTCTCCATAAGATCTTCACCCCGCGACCAAACAAAAACCTGTTGGTCGCGTCGAATCACTTGGCCACGAATGCCATCCCATTTCCATTCGGCCACAAAGTCGCTGAACTTTCCTATACCTCCTGGGCCCGATTCCGGATCAAACAATGTTGGATCAACCGGATGAGCCAAACAGAAAGGAAAAGGCTGACTGGAAATGGTGTCTTGAACTTCTTTTGAAATCAATTTTTCAAAGAATTCCGCAGTCGGCTTCCAAGTGCCCATCAGCCGGTGTGAAATGACATCAGATGACACGCCTGCGAACTCCGCTACAGCACGCGTCACAATCGACTTGCTAACGCCTACTCGAAATGCGCCGGTAATTAGCTTTAGAATTACCAGTCGCATCTCCAACGGCGTTTCTCTCCAAATTGCGACAACGGCTTGACACTGTTCTGCTTCCGCCATCCCTCGCAATGGTATGAGACGCTGTTCTACCCAAATGGACAGCGACTGATCGCTGGTCGATTGGCCTGGCGGCACTATCAAAGTTAATGTCTCCGCCAAATCTCCGACCGTATGATACGACTCCTCGAAAAGCCAAGTTGGGATACCGGCTTCTTGCGCGGCCCATGCCCGTAGCAGTTTTGTTGGGACCAATTGTTTCAGCTTGGATCCGCAAAGGAAATAAGTTGCCCACGCAGCATCCGCATGATCCGCTTCGCGAAAGTAGTTGACCAAAGCAATGAGCTTTTCATTGGTTTTAGTCGTTCTATCAATTTCATCGAACAAGGCCACAAACCGAATCATGGAGTCGTTGCCTCACTAGTTGGTGATTCGTTTTCTTGATCGACTGATTCGTCGATAGAATCCTCTTCGCTCGATTCCACCTCACCCTTATCTTCTTCTTCCAGGTCTCGACCTAGCAGGTCAAGCACTCGGGCGTCTCGTCCCTGTTCGACAAGATAACGCGCCACCGTCGCTGTGAATCCATGTGTTAACCAAACTGTTTCGGGGTTGCATTCATGGATCGCTGTTATCAGTGATGGCCAATCCACATGGTCACTTAAAACAAATCCTCGATCAACCGCTCGACGGCGACGAGCACCCCGAACAGCCATCCAACCGCTCGCCATGGCTGTACTACAGCGGCCAAACTTTTTAAGCCAAGGAGTACCATGCACGCTGGGAACTGCTACAACCATTGTCCCCCTCCAATCCTGCTTCCCTGTGACCGATCCGACGTAGGTGGTTTCAGATAAATGGATTCCTGTTCGCCGGTAAGCATCATTTCCTTTTTGAACAGCTCCATGACAATAGATGGTTCCGATAGTAGGATCCAATCCGGCAAGCAGTCTTTGGCTCTTGCCAATAGCGTATCCATACAGCACGCAACACTTCCCTTGCTCGCGGCAATCTCGCCACCATTGATTGATCGACTCGAAAACTACTTGTTGAGATGGCCATCGGTAGATGGGTAAGCCAAAAGTAGATTCGCTGATCATGTGATGGCAACGAATAGGTTGCCATGAATCGCATGTAGGATCTTGCCCTAGTTTGTAATCGCCTGTAATTAAAATGACCAAGCCTTGGTATTCAAGTCGAATTTGTGCTGAGCCTAAGATATGGCCTGCGGGGTGAAAACTGACTTGAACACCGCCGATCGTGATCTTTTCGCCGTAAGGCAAAAAATGAAATTCAGCATCCGGACTCATCCGCATTCGCAACAAGTGCTCGCAGGGCTTTGCCGCAAGGTACCGTTTGCAACCCCAACGAGCGTGGTCCGCGTGCGCGTGCGTGACCAGCGCTCGAGCAACGGGTAAGCACGGGTCAATATGAAACTCTCCAGGTAAGCAGTACAAACCATGTGAAGTCGACTCAAGAAAATCCTTCATTAATACATTGCCGATTGCAAGTTGACTTTATGTGTTTTGATGTTGATGGCCCGCAAAGACTTGGACATTTTAGCTTTTGCGAAGCAGCAACGGAAAATCAGCTCCGAGTCGCCGCAGACGATTAATATTATCTTAACCGGGCAAGCTAGAGATTCTCCCAAATCTAAACATGCCTTAGCTGGAGTCGCCAGACTTTGGACGCATGCTCATTTGTTACAATGATGTTCCGCCTTTAACAACAATTAAAAAAACAGTGCGAACTTGAGGTTCCAACTATGCAATTAAGCCAGATTTTGATGAAAACGATGATGCAAGGCATTTTTGCTGTGCTTTTATTTTCTTGCTGTATTGGCGCTGAAGCATGGTCACAAGACTTAAAAGCTGGTGCCTTTGCAAGGTCAATCGATCCTCAGACTTTCCCGGTTTGGGTCAACGGCGGAATCGCTGGCCAGAAGACTGATCGAGTTCATGATACATTATTTGTGCGCTGTCTTGTGCTGGAAGCATCCGGACACAAGGTCGCAATAGCTGTCGTCGATAACTGTATTTTGCCGCATGAAATTACTGATGCTGCAAAGACGATCATTCAAAAACGTACGGGTCTTCCGCCGCAGTGTGTTCTTATCGCCGCCACGCATACGCATTCAGCAGTATCAGTCGCTGGCGTCCACGGATGCCCTGTTCAAGATGATTATGCAAAAGAACTTCCTGGTTGGATTGCCGATGGGATCGCTTCTGCAAACGATCGATTACAGCCTGCTCAATATGGAACGGCTTCGGTG
>JANODQ010000683.1:0-8714 GCA_031412775.1 Pirellulaceae bacterium
TCGATGCCCAGTTGATTCGCGCGAATGTGAGTCACGGAATCTATCTCGTTTGACGGTAAGGAATCCAGCAGAACGATATGAAAATCACAATTGGGCATCCACTTGATACAGCTCGCTCTTAGCTTCAGTGCGTAATGAAGATAGTTGCGTGTAACAACCGTAACGAGAGCAATAGATTGCATTCTTGGATCCGTTTCATAGCAAAAATTGGGGTGATACCGTGTGAGGAGGTCGGCTTACGACGATTTTCGAGCAAAATGGTGTATTGACAACTGATAGTTTTGGTATTGAGCCGGATAAGTTTACTTTGTTATAAGGACCCGCAGTAGTTTGTGGTGAAAGTCTTCTTGGTTCGACGTGTGTGAATGCACTCGTGAATTATGTGGTTGCAAGGTCCAGAGCATTAGGGAAATGAGATTCATGGAAAGGCCAGAACCTATTGTTGTCGTTACTGGAGCGGACGAAAACTACGCAATCGGATTGGCAGTAACAGTGCGTTCGATGTTAGAGCATCTTTCTGGCGATAGTCGCGTGTTGTTGTACGTCATGGACGGTGGGATTGCCGACGAGACAAAAAGCAAACTGATGCAGTCTTGGGATGACGATCGCATCGACGTACTGTGGATCAAACCCGAAATGAACAAGCTCGAACATCTCGTTATCAGTGGCCATCTAAACCATACAACGTATTTGCGATTACTTATTCCAGACATTCTTCCTCTATCGACAAAAAAAGCGATATATCTGGATTCGGACCTTCTCGTCCGTCAAGATATCACACGACTTTGGAACGAACCTATCGAAGGATTTTCGGCACTTGCTGGACAAGAAACCGGTGCTCCTTATGTAGACGCTGAAGTCGTTTGGAGAAACATGCCTGCGAAGTACTCGAAGGTGGGGATAACAACTCCTGTCCGCAACTATCGGGAAATTGGGATGAACCCGTTGTCGAAGATTTTCAACGCTGGGGTTCTTGTCGTCAATGTCGATTTTTGGCGAAAGCATTCGATTCCTCAGCAGGCCTACGAGTGCCTCGAGAAGCATCGCGACTTCGTTCTATTCTGCGACCAATACGCTTTGAATGTCGTTCTTGCAGAGTCTTGGAGAGAAATCGATACTCGTTGGAACCAAACTGCTCACTTTTATACTTACCGCAGTTGCGAGGAATCTCCGTTTGAAGATAGCGTTTACGAACTGCTAAAGAACGACCCGTGGATTTGCCATTTTACGTGGAAGTACAAACCGTGGATGGAGGGTTGCGAACACCCTTTTCAGTTCGAGTACTTCGCGCAGATGCAGCGAACACATTACGCAGGACTACCACTCCTCTGCCACCCTGATTCGCAGGCATCCAGCATTCCAGATCTACCGCTGGTCCTTCCGTTACCCTCGCATAAACGCACATGGGCGCAATGGTGGCAAAAGAGGAAAACCCTCGTTTCCAAGCGGCTTAAGCCGATTACCAGTCTTTACCGTCGTCACAGTGCCCACGATCGCATTGCCGCATAAGCAACCTCGCGCGTCCGTTCTAGCTCTAACTCTTTAGAAACTTTACACGAAATTTAACAAGGGAGCAGTCCTTCAATGACAAACCTCGTCGCATCCATTCGCAAACGCTTGAGGAAATTCAAGTGGTCTGTCGCTTCGCCTCAAATGGCTGTAGTCGACCGCCGCCCCGCGCCTCTCACTATGCTCTTTCCGGATGAATCCGAGAGCCTCCGAGAGTATGCAATGATGAACTACTCCGGAGTTGGCGAAATCGTTGACCTTGGTGCTTGGGCCGGTAGTTCAACGCTTGCCCTTGCTCAAGGATTAGCCCATCACAAAACCGTAGATACTCGGCGAAAACGTATCCATGCCTATGACATATTTATCTGGGAACAGTGGATGTCGGACATTCCCTGGAATACTCCTTTGGTGGATGGCTACAAGCCAGGGGACAGCTTCTTGCCACTTTATGAGCAACAGATTTCGGAGTACTCGCACCTAATCGAAACCTACCCAGGTGACCTTAATGCGATGCCTGAATTCCCCTACAAGATCGAGTATCTTTTCGTTGACGTGATGAAGACATTTGAGCTGGCGAACTCGTCGCTACAAAAGTTCTTCACGCAACTGATCCCTGGAAAATCGGTTGTACACCATCAAGACTACAACCATTACTTCACTCCCTGGATTCATCTATTGATGTATCGATTCAAGTCCCATTTTAAGCTTCGCAGGTATGTCAATGCGACGCCTTCGACTATCTTCGACTACATTTCTGCCATCCCGCACGAACAGTTGATGCAATCGTATTCCTTTAGTTCATTCAGCAAAGATGAATTCGAAGCAGCATTCGAGTATTCTCTTTCGATTACAGGTAAAGCAGCTTGGCCGTCTATCGAATCAGCAAGAGTTATGTCCTATATTCATCAAGACCGATGGGACGAAGCCGAAGCTGAGTATGCGGGACTTAAAGTCAGGTATCCAGGCAAGGACTACGACGTGAAGCAGATCGAATCGATCTTGAAGACCAGATCTTATCGTTAATCCAAATTATCTTTCGTTACATCATCATTCGGAGATTTCATGAGCATCCCTTCCAATCCTAACGGACCAACTTTCTGTTTTGACGATCTGCCGCTACATTGGCAGATGACTCGCTGCGAAAAGTATGCCTTTACTAAAATGCTCGAGATCGCCGACGCAGATGTCGCGATCGAGATCGGCACTTACAAAGGTGGTAGTTTGCAGCAGGTGTCGAAGTATGCCAAGAAGGTCTACTCACTAGACATTCTATCATCCTGCAAGGAGGATCTGGGACCACGCTTTTCAAACGTCGAGTTCTTGACGGGAGATTCGAAGCCGCTGGTGGCTAGTGTTCTGAAAACGATCCAAGAAAACAACGAACAACTTGGCTTTGTTCTCATCGATGGCGATCATTCCACCGAAGGAGTGCGAGGTGACATCAATGCGGTTCTCAAACACGTCCCTACACGCGATGTCTACATCGTTTTTCATGATAGCTTTAATCCTCCGGCTCGCGCGGGAATTTTGTCTGCCAATTGGCAAGCTTGTCCCTACGTTCACTATGTCGAGGTTGACTATATTCCTGGTGTGTTTCACCACAAAGCCTTCGATACAGCAACAGCCGGAACGATGTACGGCGGACTCGCAGTCGCTGTCATGAAGCCTGAAAAGCGAAAAGGAAATTTGGTTTTGCACCAATCTCAGCAAGGGCTCTATGATGCGGTTTACCAAGCATCCTGCTATGTGCCTCAGAAGAAACCGAGTTTGCTACGGCGGGTGAAGCGGTCTTTCAGCAAGGTTGCGTAGCGTTCAGTTGAGTCTCTTCAAGTCGATCAACCTCGGTACGACTTGCCTGTATCGGAGCGAAGGATCAAAGATGGTTATTTGGCTGCTATCACACCAAAGGTCCGGAAGTCATTTTCTTCGGGACACTTTGCAGTCTGTGAACAGAAGCAATCCAAACGTAGCTCCAATCCTTGTCTCGCCAAATGAGTGCCTTACTAGGTATGACCACGATGGGCTATGCCATGAGGATGGAAATTGGAATCTATGGAACTTCTTAGCACGGCATAGGAGCGCTTCAGGGGTATCACCAGAGGCTAGTATTTACAGTTCAGGAGAGAGATTGATTTCCTCTGGCCAGCCTGCGTTAGCCTGGCCTATATCCGATTCGGAACTCGAAACTTACTTTTTGACGCTAGCGACATCCCATCTAGATGAGGTCTTTCTGGGTGACGTCAAGATTAATCAGATTCATGTTGCAGATGGGCTCTATCGTTCGCCCAGTGCACCGCCATCGTTCTTGTTTCAAATGATTAAGAATGGCAAAGTGATCTTTTTGACCCGCGATAACCTATTGGAAGCTTACTTGTCTGGTGTCATCGCCGCGAAATCCAATATCTGGCATCAAAATCAAAGCGTTTCGACAGAACGCGGAGCAAAATTCCTAGATTTGCCCGCATTCTATGTTGTTCCTGAGCAAGCCCTGTGGGGAGTCAATGTACTGGAGGAAGATATTCTTCTTACTCGGAAATGGCTTCATCTCTGGGGGGACAGTATTTTGCGTGTTACTTACGAGCAACTTTTCAACGGAGAAACAGGCGAGATAGATCAACAGCAGTTTCATCGCATCGCTACTTTTTGCGGCTTGCCAACGCACTTTCCGTGGCAATCTGAGTTGGCTCGAAGCACTAGTGTGTCGCACTTGAGCAACGTCGCCAATCGCGATGAGCTGGAACGCTACTTCCTTCAGCACGGAGCGGAACGATGGCTCCCATCCGAGCCAAGACTTCAGTGTTTACGGGCTGCATGATGACTTCGAATTCAACCACGATCGATGTAGCCATGGCTAGTGACGATCGGTACGCAATGCCATTGGCGACTGCAGTACGATCGCTACTAAATTCGTTAGAGTCGGGATGGAATACGCGACTATGGATTATTAACGATGGAATCCAATCGAAGAATGTTAAAAAGTGCATGGAATCATGGGAGGGATTCCCTGTTCAGGTGAACTGGCTGGTTGCACCTAATGCGGAAGCATGGGCTCTGCCTGTTACCGTCTCACTCCCGATAGCGACCTACTATCGATTGTTCCTTCCAAAATTACTCGTTAGCGTTCCAAAGGTGCTCTACCTGGATCCGGACGTCTTGGTACGTCGAAGTATTCATGAACTTTGGGAAACAGATTTGGGCGACTGCCCGATCGCGGCCGCGCAGGATCTCGCATGCCCATGGATTCACTTTCACTCTGTCATGGACAACTATCAATTGGCCTATCGGTATCTCTTGCGCAGAGACCCAATTCCAAATTATCAAGCACTGGGACTGCCCGCTGGTGCACCTTATTTTAATGCAGGTGTCATGTTGATGGACCTCGATCGCTGGCGAGACGAAGGACTTTCGGATCAATTACTGGAGTTTACGTCCGAGCATGCAGCCAACAACGTGTCGGCAGATCAGTATTCGCTCAACGTTTGCTTATGGAACCGACGGAAAGAAATCGATATTCGTTGGAATCAACTTCAAGCAATTCATGATATGCCTGGCTGGCGAGAGAGCCCTTTTAATGCCCAGTCGTTTCGTTCTTATCGCGATGAAGCGTGGATCGCTCATTTTGCGGGTCCCAACAAGCCATGGGAAGACTCGTCGAGGCACCCACTTCGGCACGAATACTTAAAACTATTAGATGAGACTGCCTGGGCTGGTTGGCGTCCAACGCCGCACGCTACTACGATGTCTCGCCGAATTCGTAAAGGCTGGCGAACGGGTCGTGACTGGGTCGGCGTGCGACTTCGGCGTCTGAAAGACGCAGCGTAGAAGGACTTAAGCAAAAGTTTTAGGGCAAATCTGCAACAGAAGCATCAGCTACTAATCTGTGGTGAGTACTCTTTCAAAGGCTGGAAGCCTATGACAAGTCGATGATTAACCTCAGTATAGAAAAGCTAGTTGTCGGGTTTAGTGATCTTTTCTTTTTCATGCCGAATCTCTATACCTTATCTATCTTAACAAGTGTTTAAATATACACGGCATACTTTAAGGGAGTAAGGTATTTGAATACGTCCGCGCCGCGTTGGTCAAAAAGTCGAATTCTATTAACGGGAGGAACGGGCTCTTTCGGCAAGAAATTCGTTGAGATGGCCCTTCATCGCTTTCCTGAGATACCGCGTTTGGTGATCTTTTCGCGGGACGAGCTGAAGCAGTATGAAATGGCTCAGATGTTCCCTCAAGATCGCTATCCAAATGTGCGATTCTTTATTGGCGATATCCGTGACAAAGAGCGTTTGATGCGTGCCTTGGAAGGAATCGATATTGTTGTTCATGCAGCTGCGATGAAACAGGTTCCGACAGCAGAGTATAATCCGTTTGAGTGCATCAAGACGAACGTGCTCGGTGCTCAAAACTTGATCGAGGCGGTACTAGATTCTAATGTAAAAGATGTTGTTGCCCTCTCGACAGATAAAGCAGCCGCTCCGATCAATCTTTATGGAGCGACCAAGCTTTGCTCCGACAAACTGTTTGTAGCCGCAAACAACCTCCGAGGACCTCGTGACCTGAGACTGAGCGCAGTGCGTTACGGCAACGTGATGGGGTCACGAGGGAGCGTCATTCCATTCTTTCTCGATAAACGCAAAAGCGGGATACTGCCAATTACCGACCCAGAGATGACACGATTTAATATTTCGCTCGAAGAAGGGGTTGAGCTAGTGTTCAAGGCACTTGAGCACTCGCTGGGTGGCGAACTGTACGTACCGAAGCTTCCGAGTTACCGAATCATTGATGTCGCTGAAGCAATTGCTCCTCACTGCGAAAAGAAGATTGTTGGAATTCGACCTGGCGAGAAGCTTCATGAAGAAATGGTCACTGCCAGCGATAGTGCGAATACGATCGAGAACGCAAACCACTATATCATTTTGCCTTCGCTAACCGATTATTCACGTGAGGATCTTCGCACGCGCTACATGGCCCACCACCAAGCAGTACCGATCGACGATGGTTTCTGCTATTCCTCGGGGACCAACCAACAATGGATTGGCGTTGAGGAAATCCGAGAGCTGATTCGCCGCCATATCGATCCTACATTCACACCATGATCCCCTACGGTCGTCAATCGATACTGCCTTCGGATGTTCAAGCCGTTATCGATGTTTTGCAGTCCGACTTTTTGACGCAGGGCCCTGCAATCCCTCTATTTGAAGCAAACGTCGCCAAGCACTGCCGTGTGTCGCATGCGGTCGCCGTCAACAGCGCAACTAGTGCACTCCATATAGCCTGTTTGGCATTGGGGGTTCAATGCGGCGATTGGGTTTGGACCTCACCGAATACCTTTGTCGCGAGTGCAAATTGTGCTCGCTACTGCGGTGCAAATGTTGACTTTGTCGATATCGACCCGATCAGTCTCAATCTGTGTCCGCAGCGATTGGAAGAAAAACTGCGATCGGCATCCGCGAAAGGTAAACTCCCCAAGGTAATCGTGGTAGTCCATTTTGCTGGTCAGCCCGCAGACCTCGAGCAAATCCATGCATTGCAGCAGATCTACCAATTTAAAATTATAGAAGACGCCTCGCATGCGATTGGCGCAGCCTATCTTGGAACCCCGATCGGTCAATGCGTCCATAGCGATGCGACCGTTTTTAGCTTTCATCCGGTTAAGATCATTACCACCGGTGAAGGAGGAATGGTTACTACACAGTCCGATGTTCTCGCAAAGAAACTACGCTTGTTTCGCTCGCACGGGATCACACGCGAGATAGCCGACTTTGATAACAATGACGAAGGGCCTTGGTTCTACGAGCAGCAAATGCTTGGCTATAACTATCGAATCACCGACATTCAAGCAGCGTTGGGTAATTCGCAGCTGGAGCGATTAAACGAAATGGTTGATCGTCGTCACGCTATCGCAGATCGGTATGACGAAGAGCTATCGAGTCTACCAATCCGATTGCCTAAGCGATTACCCAACCGACGGTCGGCATTGCACTTGTACTGCATCCAGGTTGAGTCGAGACGAAAGGTCTTCGAACGCTTGCGACAGATGGAGATCGGGGTCAATGTTCATTACGTTCCGGTGCATCTGCACCCTTACTATCAGAGGCTGGGTTTTCGCGAAGGCGATTTCCCCTATAGCGAATCTTATTATCGCTCCGCCATATCCATTCCGATTTACTCGGCAATGACAGACGACCAGCAAACGAAAGTGATTGAGTCACTGCGCGAGGTTCTCCGATGAAGATTTGCGTAATTCCTGCGCGGGGTGGAAGCAAACGCATTCCTCGTAAAAATCTAAGCGTCTTTGC
The DNA here is from genome assembly GCA_031412775.1 of Pirellulaceae bacterium. Taxonomy (GTDB): domain Bacteria; phylum Planctomycetota; class Planctomycetia; order Pirellulales; family Pirellulaceae; genus JAIYDQ01. The sequence continues at coordinate 7,809 of JANODQ010000683.1, forward strand.
TGGCAAGCCGATGATCGCTCATAGTATTGACGCAGCGATGGCCTCGAACTGCTTTGACGATGTTCTTGTTTCGACTGACGATAAAGAGATTGCCGCCCTGTCGAGATCTCTGGGAGCAAATGTTCCCTTTGTTCGGCCAGCGCATCTGGCAGACGACTATGCGACCACAACACAGGTTATCGCTCATGCAGTTGATTGGTTGACGAATGATCGCGGTGCTCCTGAAGCCGTTTGCTGTATCTATGCGACGGCTCCCTTCATTGACGCAAATGACATCGTAACGGGTGCCAAAGTGCTGCTTGACGGTCGATGGGACTTTGCTTTTTCGGCGGTTCCTTTCTCGTATCCGATTCACCGAGGATTTCAGCTCGACATCGGCGGTCGAGTAGCCATGGTATTTCCTGAACACTTCAAAACTCGATCTCAAGACCTTCCCAAGGTTTGGCACGACGCCGGTCAATTTTACTGGGGGACTGCCAACGCGTGGCTCTCGGGAAAGCCTTTGTTTTCGGATACGTCGACGGTTGTGCCGCTGCCTGAGTGGAGGGTACAAGATATTGATACACCGGACGACTGGGTTCAAGCAGAACTACGTTACCGACTTCTTCAGGAAAGACAAACGATCGATGGATAACGCAATGGCAACGAAATCTCAACCAAGTCCCAACTCGCCGCAAGAACATTTTTGGGCTGGTAGTTTCGGTGATGAGTACATTCAGCGTAATCAGGGCGAGCATCTGCTGGCCTCCAATCTGCACTTTTTTAGTCAAGCCCTACGTAATGCTGGGAGGATCAGCAGTTGCGTCGAGTTTGGTGCGAACATCGGAATGAACCTTCGTGCGATCCAACTGCTGTATCCTGCTTGTCAGCTTCGTGGCGTCGAGATCAATCAAAAAGCAGCGGATC
>JANODQ010000684.1:0-2920 GCA_031412775.1 Pirellulaceae bacterium
TCAGCCGATATTTTTAAGCAGCAGGTTACAGGGCATGCAGTGCTTTGGGGTAACGGTCGGGCGGTCATTATAAACAAAGGTCAGCTAGACGCCGAGATACTGCCTTTGATGCCAGACAGAACTTCATCAGTCATGATTCAAGGCCGTAAATGGCACGTAACAAAGCCAGAAAAAGAGGATAGGCTGCCGTTATTCCGTTCTATCGAGCAAGACGGATTTGATGGAGTTTTAGTGTTTCCAGACGACGAGGTGTTACATATTCAGGGCTTTGGTTTCGACGGGGTTGAAGGCTTGTCGATGGTCGGTCAAATGCGTCGCGCACTTGGTATTCCTATCTCACAAGAGGAGCACGCATACAACCAAACTCAGAAAGGTTTCGCGGCAAAATTGATGGTTGAGGCTCCGACCGGCATGTTTAGTCGCGAAGCTGATGCCAAAGAATGGATTAAGCAGTTTAACGATAGTCACTCGTCATCGGACAACGCAGGAAAAGCGGGCTTGTTGCGTAACGGAATGAAGGCAGTAGTGCTTTCGATGAGCAACGACGACGCGCAATTCTTAGAGCAACGTAAGTTCTCACGGCAGGATGTTGCACTGATGCTCGGACTGGACGGCATGCCTGGGGACGGTGACAGCCATTCCTACAATTCTAAGGAAATGGAGGCGCTAAACTACCTCGACACTGGCTTGGCTCCCTGGATTTGCAAGTGGGAGATGCAGGTAGATTTGAAAATGTTAAGCATGGCCGATCGCATGAACGGGTATTACTCAATGTTTGACTTGCACGAACTGTTGCGAACCGATTCCAAGACGCAGGCTGAGATCCATGCGATCCATATTGCGAATCGCATCAAGAATCCAAATCAAGCTCGCTACGATCTCGGGTTGAACCCATACAAAGGCGGCGACACGTATGAGAACCCGTCGATCACGCCTGGCACGGCTGGAAAGCCAGTCGACACAGCGAAAAGCACTGAAATAGCGGAAAACGTACTGCGAAACATGCTTCGGCGCGAGGCTAGAAACGCCATAAATGGTGCAAATCGGGTCGATTTTTGCTCTTGGATTGACGCAAACTACGTGAAATGGCAGGAAAAACTAGAAGTATGCCTAGTCGAGCTTGGCATTGACGGAAACGCAGCGGCCGGACACTGCAACGAATCACGTGAAATGTTGCTTGATGTAGCTGGAAAAAGCACTGAAAAAGACCTGAAAACCAATGTTGAAGCATGTGTTTCGACGTGGGAAGACCGAGTTGACGCGATATTAGGGGCGAAAACATGCTAAAAGTGGATCTACAAACCGGAGAGATTTTCGTCTATGACGTTATCGGTGCGAACTGGTACGGAGATGGAATCACTGCACTGAACATGGCCGACGCGCTCAAGCAACTGGGCGACAAAAAGGCGATCGTTCGCATCAACTCACCGGGCGGCGTTGCTGATGAGGGTATCGCAATTTACAACCTTCTAAAACGCCATGCGGCAGGCGTGGAGACGCATAACGACGCGTTGGCAGCGTCAGCAGCTAGCGTGATCTTCTTGGCTGGTGCGAATCGATACGCGGCAAAGGGTTCTCGTGTGATGATCCACCGAGCCAGCTCTGTCGTATGGGGTAACTCAGTGGCTTTAGCCAAGGAAGCATCGACGCTCGAAAAGTACGATCAATCGCAAGCGGAAATTTACTCGGGCTATCTCGGCAAAACTCCCGAAGAGACTATGGTACTTCTTGACGCGGAGACATGGTACACAAGCGAGGAGGCTGTTACGGCTGGGATCGCATCGTCGCTCACTGAGACTGCGACGGTAAAGCCTAATGTCGCTACTTGGTTTCGCAATCCGCCGAAGTCTCTTGCTGACGAATTACGTAGTCAGCCTAGGCCAACGAGACCAGCCCAGACGACAGCCATTAAAAGACCAGCAGCGGCAGACACGGCAACAGAAAAAATGAACCGTGCTTTCTTGACGCGGTAAAAAACTCATGATACCTTAGATTTTTCACGCGGGAGAAAGACCCGCAAAAACTCAAAAACCACTCGCAACCTCTGAGCAACTAATAAGCGGCGCAGACTAGCAGACTAGGTGATTCATTTCATTTCTAGTCGGCAGTCTTAGCCGCTTTTTTCGTTTTAAGCCTGCCGCACATTCGGAAGGTACTCAGATGAAAACTGTTGCTCAAATCAAAGAAGCTATCTTGGCTCTTTGCAATCGCGTTCAAGCGATCGCAGCAATTGCGAAAGAAGAGAAGCGAGACTACACAGCCGAGGAAGCTGCGGAAATCGACGCAATCAACGGCGTTGGCGAGACCAAAGGCAGAATCGACGCTTTGACTGTCGAGCTTGACCGCGCAACCAAGCAGGAAGACATGGAAAAGCGCATGGCTGCCATGCAGGGTAAGAAGATCATCAGCGACAAGCAGTCGGACGGCACTGGCCGACCAAAGATGCAAATCCCCTCGTCGGTAAAAATGAAAGTCGAGCGGTCGAAGGCTTTTCGCGGTGCTCATGCGGCACGTGAAGCCCACGTGACCGCCAAGTTCGTTGCTGCTCGCTTCTTTGGTGATCGCAAAGCCAAGCTTTGGTTGAACGAAAACGTCCGGCAAGCATCGGTCAGCGTTGGAGACAACCAATCCGGTGGGTTGTTCGTTCCGAACGAAACTATCAACGCAATTATCCGGTTGGTCGAGGAGTACGGCGTCATCCGTCGCTACTCAAAGATCGAGCCAATGATGTCTAGCACTAAAACCGTTCCTGTCCGCGTTGCTGGCGTGACTGCTTACCCAGTTGCCGAGACAAACACGGCGAACGAAGGAAGCAACACAGGCACCAAGAGCCAAGCCGAGTACACCAACATCGAACTGGTTGCACGCAAGTGGAAAACCTGGTTCAAAATGTCTGACGAGTTCAGTGAGGACTCTGCGG
>JANODQ010000685.1:0-3857 GCA_031412775.1 Pirellulaceae bacterium
TATGAAAGTATAGCCTCGGATTTCTAGTTCAATCTCGAGACTCTGCTGGTAGATTTATTCTGCCATTCCGTAGCCGAGTTCGTTATACACCTCGAACGCGGCATCCATAAAATCGTAACCTTCTTGTTTAAGCATTTAACACCCCAAGTGAAAGAAGCATCGTACTGGTGAGCATGAATTATATCACGCTCGATGTATCGCAACTTAGGACGTAAATCATACAGTTTGGGAACTGTGTTCTAGTAACTTTCAAGAAGGATTCTAATCTTCCGCCGATGCGATTACTTACGGTTCGTTTAGTGCACTCGGTGACCGGGGACTGCGCCTGAGTCGGGTGATAGAAGATAGACTTCCACTCCACCGGCACCGGCTGCGGCGACCATGCCTTCGCTGAGTCCAAACTTCATTTGTCGGGGGGCGAGGTTGGCTACCATGATGACTAGACGACCAACGAGCTTTTCCGGTTCATAAGCGGCTTTAATACCAGCAAAAACGGTTCGTTTGTCTTCGCCGCCTAAGCTGAGTGTTAGCTTGAGAAGCTTCTTTGCTTCAGGGACATGTTCGGCTGCGAGAACGCGAGCAACACGTAAGTCGATCTTAATAAAATCTTCGATCGAGCAAGTCTCGGCAAGCGGCTCTGCAATCAACGCATCACCACTATCGGTAAGCGTTGGAGCAACGTCAGTCAGCGAGATCGGAGTGGCGGCGATTTCTTCTGCGGGAGTGTTTTCTTGGCCTGATTCAATCATCTTTTGGACGTCCTCTATTTTTACGCGTTGAAGCATATGTTGAAATTTGTTGACACGGTTACTTAGCAATGGCGATTGGCTTTGGTCCCAATGAACAATCGGATCGTTCAGCAGCTCGCCACACTGCTTTGCGATTCGCGGTAAGACAGGTGCAAGATAGACCGACAATTGCCGAAACAAGTTCAAGCATATCGTGCAAACGTCTTGTAGCTTAGATGCCTGGCTTGGGTCTTTCTTTAAAGTCCATGGGGCAGCGTTTTCGACGAAGCCATTCGCGTCGTCGGCCAGTCCCATGATGATTCGCATTGCTCGCGCGTAGTCATTGGCTTGATAAGCATCCGCAATTGATTGGCCAGTCGCCGCGGCTGCTTTGAATAATCCTCCATCGTGTGGATAGACCGGTGCCAGCCCAACATCCTCGACGAATCTCGCGGTTCGACTTGCAAGGTTCACCAGCTTTCCAACCAAATCGGAGTTTACCTTTGCAACAAACTCGTTAATGTCCAGGTCGATATCGTCAATAGATGCCGAGAGCTTGCTCGCATAAAAGTATCGTAAGAAGCTTGGATCTAGATGTTCTAAGTACGTTTCCGCTTTGACGAGCGTTCCTTTGCTCTTGGACATCTTCTCACCGCCGAAGGTCAAGAAGCCGTGGATGTGGACTTGCTTAGGAAGGGTGAACCCAGCCGCCTTGAGCATGCCCGGCCAGAAGAGCGTATGGAAGTAGGTGATATCCTTGCCGATAAAGTGGTGTATTTCAGTTGAATCGCTTTTCCACCAGTCAGATAAATCCTCACCATGCTGTTTGCACCATGCGTGAGTCGACCCGATGTAACCGATCGGAGCATCAAACCAAACGTACCAATAGTTACCCGGCGAGTCGGGGATCTCAAATCCAAAATAAGGCGATGGTCGTGACACGTCCCAGTCGCGAAGTGGCTTTTGCAGGAAGTGTCCTTTTAGATAGTTCGCAACTTCCGTTTGAAGATGGTCACCGGTTTGAGTCCACTCGTTTAAGAATCCATGCATCTTCTCAAGTTCAACGAACAGGTGCATGGCTGATCGAACTTCTGGGATACCATCCGAAAGTGTGCTTCGCGGATTGATCAAGTCGGTGGGTGAATAGGTCGCGTTGCACTTGTCACAGTTATCGCCATATTGATCGGGAGCATTGCAGTTTGGGCAGGTTCCTTTCACAAAGCGATCGGCCAGAAAAGTACCCGCTACGGGGTCAAACAGTTGGCTTACCTCGCGTTGAACGATCAATCCTGACTGACGAAGTGCCGCCCACACTTGACAACAAAGTTCATAGTTCTCCGAACTGTTCGTGCTGCCGTAATGATCGAATTCGATATCAAAACCACGAAAGTCGCGAAGATGATTTTGCTGCATGGCAGCGATCAATTCGGCCTCGGAGATGCCTTCGTTCTTCGCGCGAATCATGATAGCCGTACCGTGCGTGTCATCGGCACAGATGAAGATCGCTCGCCGGCCCAAGAGTTTCTGAAATCTCACCCAGATGTCGGTTTGTACGTACTCGACCAAATGCCCGATATGGATGGGACCGTTCGCGTAAGGAAGCGCGGCGGTGACTAAGATTTTCGGATCTGTTTTCGAAGCTAGCATAGGTTCGAAGCTGAAATAGGGTAGTGAAGAGGTGGGTAAGCTGGTCGCAACGTGTAAATCGGTCCCGCTCTCCGCGCGAAACGGGTCGCCCAAACCGAGGAGCTCATTTCCTAGGCTAGTCCGCGACTGTCGACATCGGCTATTGTGGCCTATAATCTCGATCGTCCATAGTCCTGGTTCTTACGGAAAAAAACCTCCATGAGCACGAAGCAACCGATAACTGCACTCGAAAAAGCCAAACGCCCTTTGTTCCTTGGGGTCGACGTCGGAGGAACCAATACGAAGATTGGACTTGTAGATAACATAGGCAACACGCTCGGCTATTCGATTATCGACACCGACGAACCTCGCGGCCCAGCCGACGCGATGAAACGAGTCGTTGAAGCCAGCAAGCAATTGCTTAACTCCTTGGGTTTATCCCTCCAGGACGTTTCGCGAGTTGGACTGGGAACACCGGGTTCGCAAGACATCCCTAAAGGGATGTTGATCGCTCCACCGAATCACCCTCACTGGCATAATTTCCCGATTGTTGCTTGCTTGGAGTCGGAAATTGGCGTTGGTGTTTCATTTGCTAACGACGCCAACGCGGCTGGATGGGGCGAGTTTTGGGTAGGCACGGGTGCAAAATACAGCAGCATGGTTTTGTTAACGCTTGGAACGGGCGTTGGAGGCGGAATCATTATTGACAATAAACTCGTCGTTGGTCACAGCAGTTTTGGTGGCGAATGCGGTCACATGATTATCGACCCCAGCCCAGACGCAAGACTGTGCGCTTGGGGAGGGGGACGCGGGCACTTAGAAGCCTATGCCAGCGCTAGTGCCGTTGCTTTGCGAGCCAAAGAACGCATCTCAAGCGGCACGCGAAGTATACTCACCAATTCGATCAAAGAGATTACCGCCAAGTCGGTCTATGAAGCGGCCGCCAAGGGAGATGAGCTCGCTCTAGAGATTGTCGATTCCACGGCCGATTACCTCGCAATTGGTATCACAACAATCGTTCACATGGTTGATCCAGGACTTGTGGTACTAGGCGGAGCGATGAACTTTGGCGGAACGCAGTCACCTATCGGGCAACGCTTTTTGGCTCGCATCCAGAAAACATTTCAGCAACTGACCTTCGAATATGTCTTCAAAGGAACAACCATCGAATTCGCTTCGCTCGGAGGTGACGCGGGATACCTTGGCGCAGCAGGTATCGCACAAGCTGACTATCAGGCAGCACAAAAACAACCGGCGTAAAAGCGATAGGTTTTACGAAGCATTAATCGTGATGCATTCGTAACAGAACGTTAATCACGAAGTGTTAATCAATTCTGCGATGAATTTTGTGAATGGAACAATATCTTGATCGACGCTTGCGGTCTCCAGTGAAGCCATATATCGCTCTCTTTGTTCGACTGGGATAACCAACCAACGATACCCGCCATCGGCTAGCATAAGATTCATCATGAAACGCCCAATGCGTCCGTTGCCGTCCATGTA
>JANODQ010000686.1:0-4025 GCA_031412775.1 Pirellulaceae bacterium
CTGGCCTAATAAAATTATTGCTCTCACTTAGCCTAGGGTGCACCTGGTAAACTGTAGCAGTATTGAAACCCGTGACTAGCGCCATCGGCTCAGTTTCGGACGGTGCGGATTATAGCTCCCGGGCAAGTTTTCAGGAAGCTATCTCGACTACCAGCTCCAAAGGCTGATTCCCGCTAAATCACGGATAAAAACTTGATTTCCAGCCATTGCGATATGAGCCCAGCAATCTTGGTCAGAGACCTCTTTTGTATCAACAAGTTCGAATTTCTCAGAATCCGCGTTGATTAAAAAGAGCTTGCCCGTTTCATCGAGCGCTAAGATCTGCTGGCCGTTGGTTATCATGCTCCAGTATTTTCCGTACGGCCTTGTTCGCCATGTTTCTTCGCCTGTCTTGAGGTTGAAGCAAGCGGCTCTTTGATTTTTAAGGTGTACATATAAATAGTCGCCGATTACTACTGGCGACGACATGTAGGCTTCTGCCTTGTTGTTCCACTTCTCGTTTACTGACCAAGTACCATCCGAACTACGTGTTGGAGCAAACAGTTGAGTCTTACCGCCATAGCTGCTGACGAACAGGCATTCATTCCAAATTGTCGGAGTCAGAATATTCATCCCGCGAAACGCCTCTACATTTTGACTCCAAAGCGTTTTACCCGTTTCCATATCAATACCGCAAAGCGCCTTGCGAGTCTGCACCACAAGCTGGCGAACTCCTTGGAGGGTGGCAATGATTGGCGAACTAAAGGCACTACCATACATCGCATCCGACTCGACCAAGCTTCTCCAGATTGTCTTGCCACTGGATGCATTCAAGCACAGCAACCCGCCTCCGCTTTGAATATAGATTCGGTCCCCATCTAGCAGCGGCGAACAAACTTGACCAAACCCTGGAAGCTCTGTTCCAAACCGTTTGGTGAAGTCTATGTCGAAGATCTTCTCGCCAGACCGCGCATCGAGGCATACAAAAAAGTCTCGCATTCCGCCTATGTAGATTTTTGATCCATCTGTGATCGGAGTGGAACGAATCCAGCTTCCGTTACTTGCCGCAAAAAACGGAACCGCCATCGAGCCTTCCCATTCGCTTGTCCAAATTGATTTGCCCGTTGCGCGATCCAACGCGATGACTCGCTCTGTTTTCGAATTCTTTGTTTCTGTGACAATTACTGTTTGATCGACGATGATTGGTCCCGAGTAACCGCGATCCAAGGGCACACTCCACTGCTTTTGAAAGTGTTCAGATTGAAGGCTTTTGGGCCACTGACGCTGTGCGGTAGTTGCATCTCGATTGGGTCCCCGCCAACCTGGCCAAGATTCGACAGAAGCTGCAAGCAAGTTAGGCTCCGTCGCATTGGTTTCTGTTGCTATCACGAGGAAACCAGATAACAACGCCACCGCGCAACAAGCTTTTACAAATAGCCGTATTCTTAGGAGCATGCGTGATCAAACTTTCGATGTGTTATTTTGCTGATGTGGGTAGTTTAGCGAGCCAGGGAAGCTTTAGCAGATTATTTCGCAAATCTTGAACGGAACCGACATTTTGAACAACATCGGTAGCCGACTCTTTTTTCTTATCGAGTGGTAGCTGAGTTCTTTCACGTGCGAAAAGCTCTTGGTCGGTCCAGCCGCGACGCCTCGCATTTGCGATTCGAATTTGAAGAGGAGCATCGACAAAGATAATTTTATCGCAAAGCGACTCCCAGCCAGCCTCGATCAGCAGTGGCACGTCGAGAATCAACATCGGCTTGGAGCGATCCTGTCGAAAGGCCTCGATTGTTTCAACGGCTTGTTGGCGAATGACAGGATGAAGAATCGCCTCAAGCTGCGTTAGCTGGTCACTGGGACCAGAGAAAAAAACCTTTGCCAGGTGCTTCCGATCGATAACGCCATTCTCATCTAAACAGCCGACCCCAAAAAGATCGATGATCTTCTCTCGGATGTCGGGACGACCAAGTAATCGATGACCGACCGCATCGGCTGGAAAAACCGAAGCCCCTTTCTCTTCGAGCAACTTCGAGACTTCGCTTTTGCCTGAGGCGATTCCTCCGATAACGCCCACAATGAGTCCCGGATTGTCATCGTTGTGGGTGACGGACAGTCTTGGCTCGGAGTTGCTTTGTCTGATGGTCGGAATGTTTGACATTGCGGGCTAGGTGATGTTTGATGCACTGTAAAACGGGTTTCAACGGTTTTTCCATCGAGTCCGGTGAAGCCTGTCGTATGAATCAGTCGAACCTTAATTCTAAGTCGATCCCCGATGGGTTTCCCATCGGCCACCCCTTAGGATCGACTTTTTATACACATATTTGCGGAGGGTGGTCATGATGGGTTCAAAATTGAACAGACAGCATTCAAGCAGTCGTTTCTTTGCATTCGTCGCTGTCGGTTGGGCGGGCGGTGCTTGCTTGGCCATAGAACCACCGTCGGCAGATTCGCAGCTAATCAACTATTCACTGGATCGCCAGGAAAGTTCGATTTCGTCTGCTGGATTGATACGATTCCTTGAGGACCAGCCGCAAGCAGGCAGAGCCGGTGCGCCTGCGACTATTGAAAATGTCGCAACATCGACCCTCATTGCAGAAGAAAAAAAAGGCCCCGAGATAATCTCGCAAGGGTCCCCAATCGATAGGCCGACCTTCGAAGAACTTCAACGATTATCCCAATCACCCTCTGAAGAAACGATCAAAATCCCGATCAAGTTAGCCCCCTTGGTCACGCCGAACACGGTTGTTGCCGGAGTCGGCACTGGGTCGCTCCCGGAAGACATGGTCGCTGGAAGATTGCCTAAGCCGATCGTTTTGCCAACAGGAACGACGCGAGCAAACCCACCCATCGCCGAAACAAAAACCTGGGTCCCCGGTGGCTTCTTTCATCAACCGCTGTATTGGGAAAACGCGATGCTCGAACGCCACGGGCATCAAACTCATCCAGTGCTCCAGCCAGCCATCTCCGGTGTAAGGTTCTATGGAACTTTCCTCGTACTCCCCTACTTGGCGACGCTCCGAGATCCTCTCGACGACGTTCACACTTTAGGTGCATATCGACCTGGTTCATCGGCCCCGGCACTCCGATATCGTGCTCACTACGATTCGCGAGCCCTTCGAAACCAGATCATCATGTCCGGCGCAGCGACCGCTATCTCCGCTCCGTAGTCGAATCTGAAAGAAAATGCATTTCTAGGTTGATTGCGGTCGTTATCGCGGCTTGGATTGAACGGGAAATTGCAATGGATTTCTTGACTTGAGCCATATTTCGACTAGACTTCCAGGGGTGTCGTTAAGATGGGTGTTTTGTACAGGGCATGAGACCCAATGTCAGATTTCGGAATACTGATTCCAACCGGGGGCGGCGAAGATCTCCCTCTGAAACGCGAACGAATTGTCATCGGTCGTCGTGAATCTTGCGATATTGTTCTGCGTTTTCCAAACGTATCTGGCGAGCACTGTAAGCTTACTCTCGAAGGTGGCTACTGGTTTGTTAAGGACCTCGACAGCCGCAACGGGACGAAGGTCAATGGCTATCGCGTCGCAGGTCGTAAGCGGTTGGACCCAGGCGTGATTCTTAGCGTTGCAAAGCACCAATTCGAAGTCAAATATGACCCAGAATCGCTCGGTGCTACGGGCCCACCACCAGCCGAAGATGATCACGTCGAAGGACTGCTCCGGTCGTCACTCATGGAACGAGCTGGTCTTGCGCGACGTAGTGATCAAGAGCCAAACAAAAATAAACGTCCCGACGAAGGCGTTTAAGATAAGCAATTGGAAGAACCGATCAAAGCGTCTGCTCAATCAGGATTCGGCTTTTGATCGACTGTGCAATAAAGCATTGCAAGTGAGCCATATGGTGGAGCTCGGCAATGGTCGATTGGTCAGGCATATTCGCACCTGACCATTCAATTTTCGGCCGCAGCTTGATTTGGCTAACCCACGAAACTCTTTGCTCGTTTTTCGTCATGGTTCCCGCTGCGTTATCGATGTAGCTGTCTGCAACAAAACCCTTTTTAGATGCCAGCCATAAAAACGTAAGCA
>JANODQ010000687.1:0-6678 GCA_031412775.1 Pirellulaceae bacterium
TGCTTGTGGGCATCTCGCTTCCGTTCTCGCCAATCGGGCGTTATCTTGGCTTTACTCCTTTGCCAGTTTTGTATTGGCCGTTGTTGACATTAACCTTGGTGTGCTACCTCGTGCTGACTCAATCGATCAAAATGTGGTTGCTGCGGAAAAGCTGGATTTGAAAATGGACAAATGAAGAATGCAGCGGCACCTATATTTTGCGAGGTAGCCTATGCTGCTTCTGCCAATCACAAGGATATCAGAATATGAATCGCCACTGTCTATTTGCCATCCTCGCCATACTTTTCGCAGCGATTGGAACGAGTAATCTATACGCACAAATCGATGAAGAGAAGGTTTCCGGATTTGAAACCACGTTTACGTCCATGGGAACGCTGGTCTCACTTCAGTCTTTCTCGAACGATCCAAAACTTGTTGAGGATGCTTTTGCAAAGACACGCTCCGAGATAGATCGGCTGGTAAAGATCTTCTCTGACTACGACGAGGAAAGCGAAGCTCGAAAGCTAACCGTTGAAGAAAAAATCAACAGTGCAGAGTGCAAAAACATTCTGGAGTTTTCTGACGAGTTTGCGTCAGGTGGGGTGAAATTTCTCTAGGCGGTAACCCGATGTGGCTCCCAGTGACCGAAATTATGCTTTTTGATGTTGTTTAATCTTGAATTGAACGGCTCAATTTAGTCATAAAAGCTCGCTTTCTTGAAGTCGGCGCGGATGATCAGACAGACGGTTGTTGAAGATTCTCGAAAATGTTCGGTCGCAGTCGATCTGTTTAGCTTGAGTCGGGTTCACGTTTATGCGTGATAGTTGGTTGAAGGGTGATCGACTGTGGGACGGTTGGTTGGCACTTGGGGCACGTTGCGGCTAGGTTTGATTCTCTGCGACGTTGGCGGGCGATCATTCTTGCCGCTTGTATTTTCTCGGGTACATCAGTGCCTTTTTGAAAATACATCTCGTCGGGCGTTTGACCCTTGAAGGCAGAGTGTGGAAGTGTTGAGTTATGCTGACTGACATAGAAGCGAATTAATTTCTCTACTGTTTCGAAAGTGTCAAGCGAGTTTAGGTACAACCAGTTATGCTTCAACTGCCGCCACCAGGCCTCGATCATCGAATTGGAGAAGCGAACGTCGACTTGGGCTAGGACTCTCTTGATTGATCCATCAGTCTCCAGCGCATCCATCGTCTTGTTGAAGTTCTCAATGCCGCTGTCCATCATGACTCTTGGAATGACGGGTGATGTGGCAGGTGCTGTGATAGATGTCGCTAGTTCTTTTAGGTTGGTCGCAGCATTTGTCAAAAGTTCAGTGGTGATGGATGCATCGAAAGTTTTTTAGAGCTTCCATACTACAATTCGTCGTGAGTAGTTATCGATCACTCCGCTCAGGTAGAGCTTAGTACCATCAAGCAATCGAATAATGGTCATATCGACATGCCATATTTCATTCGGCTTCACTGCACGGATTCCTATTTTTGGTTTTGCTGGATAGATTCTTGTTCGCGGACGTCGCCATTGATGAATCTTGATCAGTCGATACCAAACTCCCGCCGATGCGTAGACCGTATTAAGTCGCATGGCTAGTTGTGATAAACCTTTGGTCGTGACGTGTCGGTAATCTTCCGAAGTGACCATGTCGCGAATGATTGAAATTTCCGCTGATGTTAACTGCGTTGATTTGGTACGAGGGCATGAATTGCGATCAGTGAGGCCACCAGCAATTCCGCACACTTGCTTGTGCTGCCAAGCGTGAAACCGTGCGGGTGACAGTCCAATCGCTTTCAATATTGCAGTCAGTGGAATTGTTGTCTTTGACCTGTTGATTGCTCGAATCAAACGAATCTTCGCATCCCCTTCTGGCAATCGGTCCTGCTTGAACGAGACACCGAGTATACGAAACATAACTATTGCAATCCTTAACCAAGCTCGAAGGACTGCAAGCTGCCTTTTCGCTGATGCTAACTCGGTTCGCAAGAAATCAATCTCGTCTCTCGCCGGATCAACTGTGGTGATAACTCGTTTGGCAGGTCTATGCTTCCAAGAACTAATCGTTGTCCGGGGCACACCCAGCATGTGAGCGACATCAATATCGCCACCATGAACACGAAGCCGCAATCGATGGTCGTAAGCATTCTGAAGTCGCATTGAAAGATAATTTGTGGGAGAGGGACCGATTACAACACACTAAGTATTGTGTTACGGCGTCGGCGACTTTCCTGCGACTATTTCCGCTGGATCTAGGATTTGAATCGACAAAAATCTTTTGAAATCTGCTCCGTTGAAAGTAAGAAGGTTAGCAATGGAATGCCGTTCCATTGCTGCAGCCAAGCGAGCATCGTGGGCATTCTTTCCGATCGCTTGATGTTGCGTAACTAAGGATATCCAATGTCCAAAAACTCCTCGCTCATCTCGGAGCATATGAAACTGCCTAAGCAGGCTATCGACTGATTCGCGAGCATCATGAGAGCTTAAGCCAAGCCCGTTCTGCAAGACCGGGCGAGTTGCTACTACCCAGAACTCGTAGATGTTTTGCGGAACTAAGCATAGAAAGAATCCCAATTGCTCAAGTTGAATGATTGCTGCTTCCGCAATTGGCGAATGAGGGTGGTTGGGCTGGAATAGCCTGACAATAATATTCGAGTCCATCAGTATTCTCATTCACCACATCCACCATAGATGGACTCTCTAGAATCGTCGACAAAGTGGTTTGTTTTCGGGGCACGTTGCCGCCATGCAGCAAGCCATTCACTGAAGCTCGATGCTGAAGGATTCGGCGTATCCGTAGTTGGCTCCCCTTGTGATAGCTCCTCGCGAAGTGCATCAACAACGAAGCCAGCGACATCTTTGCCTGCAGCGGAAGCACGAAGCTTGAGGGCGATCTCTAGATTTGGAGGTACTTCAATTCTTAGATTCATGGTTAGCTCCTAACCGATGCTGATGTGCAACGATGTGATCAGTGTGAAAAGGCAAAAACGGCGTAGCCCACTCGGGCATCGAACAGTACTCACAACGGGACTTGGCTCGTTCACGCACAAAGTCTTTGGTCGTCGAATCAATCGTCATTCTGACTCGATGACTTGTTGCGCCCGGAGTTGTAGCATTGAGATGATATCGATAGCTTCAACGATCTCCTTGTATTCCGTATCTTCATCGGAAGTGATGGTGCCGAGGTTTGCCTTCGACCGCAGAATATCTAACTTTGAAAAAAGTGCTTCATCGGCTCGCAAACCAAGGATTTTTTCCGCAAACGCCACGGGCATATTGTCCGTCGCAGGCTTCAGCATTTCATCTAGAATCGTGGTTACCATATCTTAAATTTAATGTCTGCAACGCCGAAAGTCCACATTGGACTTGATGCTTCACGTCTGACACTTCGATTATCACTAATCGTAACCAGCAGTCTTGGATTTCATTATATCCGTCGAGCGCCAGCTGAGCTTGCGACGGGCGATCAAACTGATCTCGTCGGGAAGACGGCTACGAAGGATCTGGTTATCTGCTTTGAGGTAACTGACTTGGCGAGCCAATTCCTTCTCGGTTGAGCGTGCAATGACAAGCATGAGCGAAGTGTAGATGTTGCGAAAGCTTGCCATGATGAAACTTAGCGATTCCCTGGGAAAACATTGGCGGAGCGCACTTTTTTCACCCCGTTTACTTGGTCAAGGATAGTTCGAAGGCTCCCCTTCGCCACCATTCGCTGAATCGCAAACGCTCCACAGTTGGGGGCGTACCGAAATCACCGCTCTATTGAAGCTGTTAACTAGTGTGTCGACAGATTCGAGACCGATGCGGGGCACCGTTGCAACCCAAATATCGTTAACGGCATTTCTGTAAGCACTTAGGTGCAAGTCGCGGAAAGTTGAAAGGGCTAAAAGTGCGCGCAGCGAAAGTCCCGACTGTTAAGCAGATTTTCCGTAACGCGGCACACTCAGAACGACCAATCGATCCGGTCTCGAACTCTGAAAAGCCAATGATTTACTGCGTTTCGTAAATCGACTTCTCAAAGAAGGTTCGATATCAGGGTCAGTCCGGGGAGCCTTAGTTTTTTCTACGGAAGAAACGCCAAAAAGTTAACGCCGGACGACGAGAGATCGACGCCCGGCGTTTTTCGTTTCTACCCAACGTTTTGGGCCTTTTTCGCGTCCGCGACGCCCAGCCCAAATATCTCGGTTAGGAAATAGAGATCTCGGGCCGCGACAGAAACGCGTGCCGTCCCCTCCGGTACCCCAGATCTCTACTGAGAACTCTCAAGATCTCCGTTTCCCAAGATGGTTTTGATTAACACAGCGTCTGCAAATCCTAACGGCGAGAAACCTTCTCCAATTTTTGTCGACGGAAGCGCCTATTCCCCCCACTCTGCGAAGGCTCCACGCATCCGACGGGATGAAAAGTCTAATAATTGGTTTTCGCCCGACGGCCGCAGATGAGTTTGATGAACGGCCGGGAAAATTAATGGGACGATGTAATTTGGAGTCCAGAACGGCGACTAATCAAACGTGAACATGAATCAACGCCAGTCCGATTACGAAAACTTGGTCGCGCGGAATAAAGGCCGCTTGCTGGCGATAGCTCGCGCCTACGGGGATGCGGAGCTGGATGATCTGTTGCAAGAAATCCTTATGCAGGTTTGGCGCAGTATGGATCGCTTTGAAAATCGAGCATCGCAAGACACGTGGTGTTACCGGATTGCACTCAATACGGCATTCTCATGGCTAAGATCACATCAACGACGAAACAATCGTCTGAACGTGATATCAAACGAAACCGACTCAGTCTCGGGTACCAATCAAGTTGATGATTGCGTCATTCTGCTCGAACGCTTCGTGCGAGAACTAAATCCAGTTGATCGCGCCGTTTTGCTTATGTTTTTAGAGAACTTATCAGAGGAATCGATCGCGGAGACGCTGGGGGCAAGTATCGGAGCGATTCGCGTTCGCCTGCATCGTATCAAATCTCGTTTGACCGATTGGAAGGATGAATCGTGAAATTGGAACAACTGCAACGCGTCTGGCAGGCTCACCATCAACTGGCAGCCACATCGCAGCCGTCAAACTTCGCTACAGAGACGATTACGAAGTCTGTGAAATTTGAAGCAACGATTTGGCGACGAGATTGGATTGAAACATGCGCTGCTATCTTAGTAATCGTGATATTCGCCTCGATGCTTTTTACGGATGACCTCCGCGTGATCTCCGTATTGGGAGTGCTGATCATCATAGCCTCGACGCTTTGCGTCATTTGGGTGTTGCACAGCACTCGTACGCGTCAATCGACGATACCACCCGATCATTCTCTTTTGGAGTGCGCTCGTGTAGAGCTTCAGCGGGTGGAAACGCAAATCAAACTGCTGCGAAGCATTACCTTCTGGTACACGACGCCTTTGACCATAGGCGCCATCATATTCGTATGTGGACTGCTTGAACCTTTGTGGGTTGCGCTAATCGGAGCTAGTGGCTTTTTGGTAATCTTTATTCTGGCTGGATTGGTGATTCATCGCATGAACCAACACGCAGTCAAAGAATCGCTTATCCCCTTGCAACAGCAACTAATTGACTTGATCCAATCCTTAGAGCCCGATCCCCCACTCTGTGAATGCTCCGATTGTGATGCCGACTAAGAAGCAACCGAGATCCGTCCACAGAAATCCGAATCCCAGCACCAGCCCGCCCAGTGTGGTCTGCCGGATCGAGTCGATCCAAGGGGCGTGAAAGAGCTGGCTGATCTCCACCAGGGAAGCGAGAGCTAGCGAGATCGCCGCTCGCACCAGGATCGGCCGACCAGCCAGTAGCGTGCTGACCCAGCAGAAACAACATGAGCGCCCACAGCGTGTCGCCAGCGTAATCAGCCAAGAACGCAGGTAACTGCCTTCGGTATCTGCGTGATGCTAGGCCCGCTATAACGACAACGGTGGCAGCGATGATGTAGACGAATCGAGTGCGAATCAATCAACAAGTACTTTCTATTTCGGATGAGCTGGGGACATTTTTTTGTAGGCTTTGCATTCCGCTCAATGTAATTCAGTCACGGCGTCGGTACATTGAGGGGTGGACGGCTTAACTTTCAGTTCGCTGAACTTGAGTACCTGATAAGGGATTTGTATGAATGCGAAAACTGATCGGACTTGGCCGTTACCCAAATCTCCTTGGGTCATGCGGATGAAATGGTCTGATTTGCTTTTCGCTCACTGGCAGGTTGATCCAAAATTGATTACACCTTTGCTCCCGACTGGCCTGCAACTAGACACTCGAGAGGGGATGGCGTGGATCGGTGTCGTACCGTTTTTGATGTCCGATATCGCTCCTAGATGCTGTCCGCCAATCCCGAAGCTGAGTCGCTTTCTCGAACTCAATGTTCGCACCTACGTGATTCATGATGGCAAACCTGGCGTGTGGTTCTTTTCGCTCGACGCCGAAAATCCAATCGCGGTGCGTGTCGCGCGAGCAACCTTCAATCTTCCCTATATGGATGCAGCAATGGGCTTGGTGCGGGAGAACAATACTCAAAAAATTGTATATCGAAGCAACCGAACGCACCGGGGCGAACCACCAGCTACATTCGAGGCGATTTATCAGCCGAATGGAGAGAGCTTTCAAGCTCAACCGGGAACGCTGGAGCATTGGCTAACGGCCCGTTATTGTCTCTATAGCGCGAATCGGAAGAATGTCTTATTCCGAGGCGAGATAGACC
>JANODQ010000688.1:0-5195 GCA_031412775.1 Pirellulaceae bacterium
TGAATGCCGTTGGCCAGAACTACTTCAAAGTTTCGCTGGGCGTTGGGAGCCACAGCAAGCTCTAGCAATGGCACGTGCTGAATACTTCAAGCCGCATCGCACCCTTGAGCTTGAAGACCAACAAGTGCGGAGCTACCTGGCTGGCCAATCGATTGCGAAAGCGACCGCAGGATTAGCAACGTTACGAGCGAACAGTTCTTCAGATTTGACCACTATCGATGCAACGCAATCGCCCTGGTGCGTTGCAACATGTCTTGGAGAACCGATCGGCTGGATGAAAGACGCCGGGAATCGATTCAACAATCATCTGGTCAAAATTGGATATCAAAATATGAATCTACGTTAACTTGCATTGACGCATCGAACGACGGATGTGGGACGCAAATTTATTGAGGCGAACGGCAAATTGAATGCTACCGACTAACGCGAAGCGCGAGCTGGCGATTTTCGGTGCTTGTCCACTTGATTACGCGTCGTGCTGGGTAGATTTGAGGCTACAGCTCGCCTGAATCAAAGTCGAGAAAACTCCGTAATTTTTCAAAGAACCAGAACCTTGTGAGTAAGAAAGTGTTATAAACGATAATGAAAGAGTTTTATTTAGCAATTTCCAAGCTCGTGTCGGTATCAGACGAGCGAAAGGAGATGTCCGATGTCAGCGGATTGGTATTTCTTAAAAACAAGTTTTTTTGGCGGTAGCAAAAAAGTCGGACCCATTTCGGAATCCGATCTTCGCTCTAAGATCGAGCATGGCATCGTGCAACCTGAGACAATGCTTTCCAGTACGACAAAGACGCATGGTCGATGGTGTAGAATGAAGGAGATTCGCGTTGCGATGAGTGTCTGGGAAAAGTCGCATCCCTCAGGCACTTCCTGAGCATCTTTGATCGCATTCCTGGTGCTTAGGTAATGATAGTTAATCGAACTTGGGCTTACTTCGGTCAGCTTCGGCTGCGGTACGACTGCATTGGTAGTCGCACTCGCACTAACGCTGGGGGTGATGAAAAGGGCATTTTCCCTGAGTCGTTGTTGCCAGTACTATCGGGCAAATTGTGGCAAAATCGAAACTCGCGGTTTAGCGCCATCGGGTCAGGCTTCATCAGGCCACTCTACCTCTGTATGCCACCGCTTTGACCTGCGTTAAACATGACGTTAGCTGCTTGCGGTGTCGGGGGTTGCTGGGCCGGCGGTTCGGCACCTAAAGTGGGTGGATTAGGAGATACGGCTTCGGCTGTTCGAAGGTGCCGCTCTGGGTCAAACAAAAACCCTTCCCGGTGATCGACGCCATTGATTTGATTGGTAGCAAACTCAGTTCGAATCTCTTCAACGCCTGTCCCCTTGATCCGTTTACCAGCGAATCGAGTCCCTCGATAGATGGTTCCGTACTGCCATGGTCCGATTCCCATGAACCAGGTATCCCGAGCGTTGCTTCCAGCCTGTGCGATCCCCGACTGCCAGATGGGTTCGCGAGTCACACGGTCATATGCGAAAACGGCCACCTTTGTTGCTGCAGATTTGAGTTCGCGTTTGGCGAAAGCGAGCTCGGGAATTGCCGGGATTGCCGCAGGCGCGCCTGGGATCAACGAACCGACGCCACCCAGTGCATTACTGGCTGGAATTCCGTAGACAACGCTGTGACCGTCGGTTCCCAAAGCACCGCAGCGGACTTCGCATATGACGTCGGCTTCTTCTCGTTTTTCAGCCAAAAGACAGCCCGCCGCAACCATTTGTTGGCGAATGGCACTAATAACATAGTCACTTGTAACCAGATTCATTGGCTGTGGAACGCCCGGAACCGCTTTCCCAGCAGCAGCCGTGTAGGTCGTATCCAAGAACACTTTCTGCATGCCTAACGGACGAAAGTCGATCTTGGAAATCGTCGAGTCAACCGCGTCGGACATCAGCAATTGATCGGTCGCCGTGTAGGACTTCGTTGCACCGCACCCACAAGTCCCCGACCAAAACAAAAGGCATACCAACAGACGGCACGGCAACAGAGAGCAATCGCAGAGCCGGCACCGCACCCTCCCCTTGATACGCATTCCGGACGGTCTGCTACCGATTGAAAAACTTGGATTTGAAAAAACGAGACCCATGTCGCGTAGGATAGAAGAATTCGACCGCACGACCAAGTCAGATTAGGCAATTTAGATCGACATACCTTGCCGGTTTTATAACCTAGCTCGAGAAAATTCAAGCAATCCTACCGAAGCTACCATAGCCGCCGAACCATAAAATCCGATATGATTATTATGGCAGCTCTCGAAGCGTCACAAACACATTTTGACTTTCGTGCAAAAATCAGTGGTTAAACCACTATTTCGCGGCGTGTTGAGAATAGAATACTTTTCAAAGATTTCTCTGGCATGATTGCACAAAGTATTGATGTGATGGTAAAGTCCCGCCCCGAAGCGACGACCCTTCGAAGCCGTCAAAAGCTCGGGAAATATCGTATTGAAAAGCGACTAGCGCAAGGTGGGTTCGCTCACGTCTATCAAGCATTTGATACGATCGAGGGAGTTCACGTTGCGTTGAAAATGCCTCACCAAGCAAACGTGACGCCGCACATGCTCAACACGTTTCATCGTGAAGCGAGACTTGTTGCAAAGCTTGATCACCCGAACATCCTTCCACTGAAGGACGCATCATTTATCGACGGTCGATTCGTCATCACATCAAAGCTCGGCGAGCAAACACTCACCGATCGACTACGTAAACGTATCTCTTTCATTCATGCGATTGATTTCATCGACCAGATGGTCGACGCTGTTGCCTACGCGCATCGGAACAAGATCATTCACTGTGATATCAAACCAGACAACATGATCCTTCTTGCAAACGGTCGACTGCAATTGATGGACTTTGGAATCGCTAAAGTTGCTCATCGCACTATCGTTCGAACCATGGTCGCATCCGGTTCCGGGACGGTAGGTTTTATGGCCCCCGAACAAGCGATGGGACGACCTAGTGCTCGGTCGGACGTCTTTTCACTCGGGCTATTGATGTACAAGGTATTGACCGGGCAACTTCCTGAATGGCCTTTCGATTGGCCACCTGCTGGATACGCAACGCTTCGCCGCAAAGCCCATCCGGACTTGATCGAAGTCATTCGACGATCTCTCGAGATGCGTCCCAACAAACGTTATCGCGACGCCAATGAAATGCTTCACGTATTTCGTCGCGTAAAACCACGCTCAATGAGATTCGCCGCGCAGCGTACTTCCAAGTAACATGTCTAAGATGTTGGAATTGCCAACGATTTAACTTGAGATTTATCCGCCTGCGACCAGCGCTTTATCGCTGATGTCTTTGCGACACCATGCACCTGGCCATCGAACTTTTTGCACAGCCGTATAAGCGTGAAGCTTTGCCTCGGAAATACTGTCGCCAATTGCGGTAACACCTAGCACGCGACCACCATCGGTAAGCACCGCTCCATTCTCCAAACGGGTTCCCGCATGAAACACTTTGACGTTGGGCATTGAATCCGCAGCGTCAATACCTGTGATTTCTTTGCCTGTTTCATACGCGCCTGGATAACCCGAACTAGCGACGACAACACAGATCGCTGGTCGTGGGTCCCAAACGGGCGCATCAATTTCTGAAAGTCGACCGTCGACTGTCGCTTCCAAGATATCCAGCAAATCGCTCTGCAATCGCATGAGCAGCGGTTGACACTCCGGGTCTCCGAACCGCACGTTGTACTCAAGCACTTTCGGTCCGGCAGTGGTCATCATCAAACCTGCATAGAGGACTCCACGAAACGGCTTGCGGTTGCGTTTCATGGTATGAATGGTTGGTACCAAAATTCTGTCTTCAATCATTTCGATCATCTCTTGATCGATGATCGGTGTTGGACAGTAAGCCCCCATGCCACCCGTATTAGGACCTTTGTCACCGTCGAAGGCCGGCTTGTGATCTTGAGCTGGTGGTAAAGTAAAGATCGTCTTACCATCGGTAATGGCTAGCACGCTGACTTCAGGTCCTTCCAGTCGTTCTTCGATGATCATTTGCGAGCCGGCTTTACCGAACTCGTTCTTACGACCAATGCGATCAATCGCGTCGAGTGCATCCTCACGACGACTGCACACGATGACGCCTTTACCGCTAGCAAGACCGTCCGCTTTGACGACAATCGGAGCCTTGTCATTTTCGAGAGGATATCGCGCCTTGATATATCGCATCGCGCTATCGGCATCTCGGAACGTTTGATAGTCGGCCGTCGGTACATCTGCTTGCCGCAGTAACTGCTTGCAGAAGACCTTGCTTCCTTCAAGCTGTGCTGCGGCCTTCGATGGACCAAATGCTCGGATCTTTTCCTCAGCCAGCGCGTCCACTAATCCAAGAGTCAGTGGAGCCTCAGGACCAACTACGACCAAGTCTACTTTTTCCTTTTTTGCAAACGCAACCAAACCTGCAATGTTGTCGGCTGCGATTGGAATATTCGCGGCCTCCAAACCAGTTCCTGCGTTACCCGGAGCAACCCACAACTTCTTCAGACGAGGACTTTTCGAAAGCTTCCAAGCCAGTGCATGTTCGCGACCACCGTTTCCAACTATTAAAACTCGCATGAAGGCTCAATAAATCTTTTTGCTGATGTCATCTAAATATGAACAGTTATGGATTTGCGTCGGTTCGTACTCGTACTCAATGAAATGGTACTCCTACTCGTACTCGAAGAAAACGATCCACGCACGAGTACGAAAGAGAAGCGAATTTTTAGGTCATATTTCTTGCAAACCCATGATTCAAGCAGAGATTTTAGGTGTTCTCATCGAGTTAAGCGAGTGGGGTACGCTCTTCACAGACTCTCGCAGAAAATCGCTGCACCGCATTTAACCCAATCGCGACTCGCCCAAAAGCCCATGTTGCGATTAAACTTGGAGCATCACAAATAGATATTTCCCGCCCTTCACTTGCTTAGTCTGCCATTTCCATGTCGAAAATTCTTCAATCACTTCCCGTCGGTAAAAAAGTTGGAATCGCTTTCTCAGGTGGGCTCGATACGACCGCAGCTATTTATTGGATGAGACAAAAGGGAGCGATTCCTTACTGTTACACCGCCAATCTCGGGCAGCCCGACGAATCCAACTACGACGATATCCCTAATCGAGCACTCGAATGCGGAGCCGAAGTCGCTCGGTTGGTCGATTGCCGTGAGCAGTTGGTACACGAGGGATTAGCCGCTTTGCAGTGCG
>JANODQ010000689.1:0-6813 GCA_031412775.1 Pirellulaceae bacterium
CGGGGCTCCGTTTGGCGGGGGCTAGGACCTGCGATGAAGAAGGAAACATCATCGCCGCAGCATATCTTTGCGAGTATCCAGGCGCTTTGGGGGTTTTAATGGGGCCATGGACTGCCTCTATTAAAACTGAGCCGATGGCGCTAGCAACGGGTTCCCCCCGAACATCCTCCGCGTCGGTTATGGACGGAACGTTAGTACCTGCGTCACCCGAGGCTAGCGCCTACGGCTCAGGAAAAACTCCCGTATCCTTATTCCAGCCAAGGACTGCGTCTTCGGAAGGGCTCACTTCTCAAGACGAGACCGTTGCCCCTCGCAATTCACTTGATTATTCAATAAACCATTTATCTGACGACGCAGCAGTGAGAACGTTGACGCTACTGCTAGACGTATCGCGGCAGTGGCAAGTTGAGTTGGTCCAGTCATTGGATCATCGAAGCTGTGCAGGGGAGGCTACCACGCGAGCTTACGGCGAAGTGGTTACTTCTTCTAGAGATGATTTGCTCGGAAAGCGACTTGAAGCGAGCGGTATGCAGTGGCTGACTACTTTGGAGCATCTGGAATTGCAGCTTGATACAGTGTCTTTCAATTCAGATTCAGATTTAATCTCCATACGCTTCGATGCAGCATCACCGTATTCTTGGACGCGGTTTCGATGGCAAGATGCATCTTGTTGGAGCGATTGGTTGGATGGAACTTATATCGATTCCATGGATTGTCCGGAGCTCAACGGGATTCGCTCAACGTCGATGACACTCCAAGGCTACTGGGCACTCACTGGTGTCCCGACGGAGCATGCTTTTTTTTCCGAAGATGACGCCGAAGATGACTACCAAAAGGCCGCGGGCGGACTTGGACAAAGCAGTGCTGATTGGAAAGAGCGAAACATCGAGTGGTGGGGACTTCGTTCACTTGATCCAGACTCTATCAGGCAGGCTGATAGCGATTGCGAGACCGCTCGAAATGACACTCACTGCGATCGACCCATCGAAGCGGGCTTTATGTTGTCGCAGACATCGCGTGACGCTTGGGAGCTAACGTACATGGGAGTTCATCGGAGTTACCGTGGAAACAGGTTAGGTAGGGCTTGCCTCGCAAAAGCAATAGAGCGAGTTGCGCGATGGAACGGCTTGCGACTTTCACTGGCCGTCGATGCGCGAAATCACGCGTGCATAGATCTCTACAAGGCATTTGGTTTCAAGCCTGCGAGCGAGATCGATGCCTGGATTTACAATCCATCGACGAACGATTCGCGTAAGTCTTGAACCGATAGTCTGTTATGAATTTTATGTGAATTTCTGATGTATTGGCCCAGCAATTCTCGACAAGTTATCCACGCGTGTTGTTCGATTGCTTTAGCGAATTTCATCGATTTTCCAAATGCGATTTTCACCCAGGAAAAATCAGGAAACCAACACGCCTATCGACACATAGTCCAGGACTTGGAAGCGTAGTTTTGTCTAAACAGTTTGACGAGATAGCTAGCGATCCTAGAATCCTGTCCCACTCATCAACGACTCACACAGCTTGATGGGTTTGCTGGCACGCGAGTGCTTCATGTGTGGCTAGGGATGGTTCCCTGGCAAGAAGGAATCTTGGGTCCATTGCCGATGTCTATTCGGTTGTGGGTTCGTCAATCGCAAGGCGAGGAGAGCGACCGACATGGTGGAAGCTGCGCTAGTAGCACAAGTCGAAAATTGGAACATCGAAATCGATGTTAATACGGCGGCTGATGTTCGAAGGACATTGATCGCTCGGATTGGGCAGGAGAGGTTGAACTTATGGTTTGGAGCTGGCGCCGTTTGGAAACGTGATCAAAGCGGAGTTGTGATCGATCTTGAGAATTCTTTTCTGTTGGACTGCGTGAAAAGTTTTTGCTGGGACGAGCTTAAGGCGGCCGTTGTCGAAACTCTTGATGAAAACACTCCGATCCGATTGGTACACACAGCACGACCAAAAGCATCTCTCGTTTTAAAATCGGCTGCGATTTCGAAAACAACAGGGATTTCGAAAGGATCCGGCGTTTCGCAAGTATCTGGCGTTATAACGGGTTGCAATGGCTTGTCTGCCATTGTCTCCTCGGGCGATCGAAGTGAACACGGACCAATTTTGGAGTGCACAACTGCTGAAAAAGCTCTTAGCCGAGCGAATCAAGGAAGCGATTCGAGTACAATCGATGCCTCGATACGACTCCCTTTTCCAAGCGCGAACTCGTCCACCGTGTACCCACAAGCCGTCCAAAACTACGAAGCAAACGCTGGCAACAACGCTCAGCGAGTTCGTATGGTGACGGATGCAAACCCGTGGAAGGAATTTATTCCAGGGCCTAGTAATCGATTGGCATACACAGCAGCCGAGATGATCTTGGAGCGACCTGGAACCTTGAGCCCACTACTGCTGCATGGTGGCAGTGGCGTTGGGAAGACGCATTTATCGAAAGCGATTGCCGAGCAACTTAGACTTCGACATGGACTCCGTCGAGTTTTGGTGATGACTGCAGAACAGTTCACGATCGATTATTCAGAGTCAGCTCGAGGCGGTGGTTTTGCAAGCTTCCGGAAAAAATATCGCGATGTCGACGGCTTCATCTTGGATGATTTGGCATTTTGTCTTGGCAAGCAGCAGACACTTTCGGAGCTGCGCAACACAATCGACAATTTGATTCGCAACAACAAACAAGTCGTACTCGTTTCAGATCGTCCCTTGAATGAGTTGACAGGACTGGGTAGCGATCTTCATGCGAGAATTTCAGGTGGGATGACCTGCAATCTAGATCCACTAGATGGAGAAACTCGACGTGAGTTACTCGAGCGACTTTTGCAGCGACATGGGATCGAGATTCCAGACTCGGCTGTCACTACGTTGTCCAGGTCGTGTGGTGGCGATGGGCGAGCACTCTTTGGAATCGCTTTTCGTTTGTTAGCCCAGCAACGGGCCGTTGGTCGGAAGTTGACTCACGACGAAAGCATCGCAGCCTCGCTTGAACTCATTCGCGCGTGCCAACCCGTGGTCCGAATCACCGACATTGAAAAGGCTGTTTGCGATAGCTTTCGGCTAGACCCAAAATGCCTGCAAGAGAAAGGCAAAGCAAAAAACATCAGCGCCGCTCGAATGTTAGCGATGTTCCTTGCCAGAAAGCACACTCAAGCTGCCTATGCCGAGATTGGCGAGTACTTCGGGCATCGGCAGCACTCGACAGTCATTTCCGCACATCGAAAAGTGCAGCAATGGCTCGACGCCAACACTCCGCTTCAACGCGGTTCCACTTCCGTCAACGTACGCGATGTAATCCGAAGCCTGGAAACAGCCCTCCAAGTCGGTTGATGCGGGTGTTTTCCCTGAGGCGCTAGCCTCGGGTGCGATGTGTCATTTGTGGAAAAATAGAAACCCGTGGCTAGCGGCATCGGCTCAGGTTTCATCAGCCCGCTCCCAGACTGTACTTCAGGGATCTTTTATTAGAAGGTCGGCTTAGAGTGTGCGACGATCACTCGCTTAATCGTTAAAACTTTCCTAGATAGACTATCCGTCGTGAAATGTTTTGTCCGATAACTTCACCGATGTCGACGAATTTTCTCAGGATGTAGATTATCTGTGGTGCATGAGGCACGAATTCAATGAGTCTAAAGCCGCGCGATGTAAATTCGCGATTTGGAAAAGTTACAGCCCAGGCGATTGCCGTGGGAGTGGCAACGATCGTGGGTGGGGCAATGACCGTCCCTCAGTTGATGACGTCCGTTGAAACCAAGAGCCAAGCTCCTGCGGTTTCGCAGTCCACGCCAAGCCATTCGACAATTCAAGAAGTTGGACGACAGCAAGCCGAGGCGATGGCTGAGTCTTTAATCGGTTCGGGAATGCCTGATGAATCTAATAGCGAGTCCAACGCCGTATCCTCTGCTGAGCCTTCTGAGGAGGTTCAATATTTGTCGCTCCCCTCGGTCGATCGCATAGCAAGCTTACCAACACTTGCACCAGCGACACCAACTGGGAATCCAGCACCGTCTGTTTCGCCTGGCTCACCCACGACAGCTTCGTTGCCAAGCAAGAAAACTGTAAATGAAAAACAACCGAACTCGATCCAGGTTTTCTTCGCAACCGATCGCGCTTTGGTGAAAGCCGGTGATGTTCATCTTTGGATTAAAACGATCGTCCCAAGCGGATTAGCGTTAGCAATTTGCGCGATTCTCCTGATCCAAGCGTTGTATGCTCAGGCACGACGATGGGTTTGGTGGACGGTGTTTGCAGGCTGCACGATCGTGACATGCTTTATGGCTCAACAGGCAAGCGTTCAAGCGGGACAACTTTATCGAATGGCCTCGCGCGGCAGTGTCTGGTTCTCGTCACAAAGATATGCGAGCGAACCAGACAGCTATCCACTTCATTTAGGTGTCTCGGAAGTAAGCCTCCCAAAGAATCGCAAACCGGGAGAGTTGCCTGAACCTTCTATATTTAAACTTGAATTCTCCGAAAACGCGGACCGCCATGTGTCGATCCAACGCATCGATCGCATGTCACCCGACGAATTCTTTGGCGGGATCGAAGGTGTTCTTGATCGCGATGACTCCGATTCAGCTCTCGTATTTATTCATGGCTACAACGTAACCTTTGATGATGCCATGCGGCGCACCGCTCAAATTTCAGCCGACGTGAAGTTCGAGGGCGCTTCGATTCTTTACTCATGGCCGTCACAAGGTCAAACGCTGTCGTATTCAACGGATGAATCCAATGTTGCCTGGAGCGTAACTCATCTAGAGACTTTTCTTCTTGATCTTCGGCAACGCACCGGAGTCAAGAAGGTTCACGTCGTCGCTCACTCCATGGGAAATCGAGTCTTGGTTGGCGCACTTGAACGACTTGCGTTACGATTTCCTGATAAGCAACCGATGTTTGGGCAAGTTGTCATGGCAGCCCCTGACGTAGACACGGACGAATTTGTCAAAAGATATGTTTCGAGTGTCTCTACATGTGCGACTCGTGCAACCCTTTATGCGTCCTCCGGTGACCGCGCACTCTTAGCATCCATGAAGTTGCATGGATATCGTCGACTGGGATTAACGAGTTCCCCGCAGCCTACTTTTGCGGGGATCGATGTGGTTGATGTCTCTCCGATCGACACGAGCATTCTTGGGCACTCTTACTACGGAAGTCATCCGCTGATGCTTCAAGAGTTGCGTGAATTGATTTACTCAGGCACCGGGCCTGTTGATAGGCAATGGTTGATGACGGCTCAAGGTTCGCATAGTCCTCCATTATGGCGATTTCGCTTGCAAGAGCTAACGGCTCAAACGCCAATGACGACTACCCGTTGAACAACTTCTTGAACAGAATCATTTCGCGAAACTACATTGAAACGCATTTCGTTTAATTCAAAAAGTAGATTGATTTGACTACGTACGATTTGAATTTCCACGCAGAGTCCATTCATGAAACCGCATTCGTTGCGAGTACCGCGACGATTCTGGGTGATGTAACGATTGGCGAGCTGAGTACGATTCTATTTGGAGCAATCCTGCGTGGCGATTCGGCTCCGCTGTCAATTGGAGCGCGGACGAATATCCAAGATCTGTGCGTGCTGCATGCCGATCCAGGTTATCCATTAATCATCGGAAATGACGTCACAATTGGTCACTCTGCTGTGGTTCACGGAGCCGTTATTGATGATGAGGTCCTTATCGGAATCCGTTCGATTGTGCTAAACGGCGCGAAGGTCGGCAAGCACTCGATCGTCGGTGCTGGGGCATTAGTCCCCGAAAACAAATCGATACCGCCCAGATCGTTAGTCATGGGAATTCCCGGGAAGGTCGTACGCGAGATCACCGATGAAGACATCGCCAGGATACAACACGCCTCACGGCATTATGCTGAAATGAATCCGCACTACCGAATGTCGCAGTGGTCGGCAATGCAAGGACACCCATCAACGAAAAAACCGTAGGGTGGAATCATTGTCCCGCCCGCAAGCTTGTTCGGGACAGTGGTCTCAAACTACGGGAGTATCTCTTGGGATTACTAGCGGATTACCATTCTGACCGATAGCGATTCGACCATCATTCGGTATAACTTTCAAAGGTCACTGCCTGTAGAAGTTATTAACATCGCCTTCACTACCAGTGGCACAGGATTCTAGCCTGTGTTGTTAGTTTAAACACAGGCTGGAAGCCTATGCCACATTAGAAAAATGAAATCCGCCTCTTGATGAATCAGAATTCGCTTACTTTCGGAGAGCAGCTCGCGAAGGCGGTGCTCGCTAAGAATAATCCCGTTTGCGTTGGGCTTGATCCGCGACTTGCCGGGCTTCCTGATGCGTTGAAGCCAACCGACGAAACATCGCACGCAGCGGTCGCAAATGCCTTCGAGAAATTTTGCTTTGAGATCATTGACGTCGTTAGCCCGCTTGTACCAGTCGTCAAACCACAGGTTGCATTTTTTGAGCAGTACGGCCCCGAGGGAATGTTGGCGCTCAAGCATGTAATCGCTTATGCTTCCTCCAAAGGACTTCTCGTAATCGCTGATGCAAAGCGCGGTGACATTGGAACCACAGCCGAAGCCTACGCGCAGGCATGGATGGGTAGAGGAAACCTAAGTGCCTTTGGTGCAGATTGCCTCACCGTGAACCCATACTTGGGCGAAGACTCACTGACTCCGTTTGTCGATCAATCTAACAAAACAGCCTCGGGCATTTTTGTGCTTGTAAAGACATCCAATCCAGGGAGCGGATTTATCCAAGATCTGCGATTCCAAGACTTGTCGATTTCGGATCGGATCGCGGACTGGGTACAAGAGCAGTCGAAAATTGAAGTCGATCGAGTTGCTGAACTC
>JANODQ010000690.1:0-5858 GCA_031412775.1 Pirellulaceae bacterium
CTTCGATTATTGTCCTTCAACTTGCCGTCATTTGGTTTTCTCTAGTCGCACACCGAGGCACATCAACGATTCAAGACGATTTTCTCGCGTACTTCGATATCTATCGAACATTCGGAAATTGGCGAATGGAGACAAATCAAATTGCGTTGGCTAGTTCCAGCACTCTATCGGAGTCGGTTTGGATCGAATGGCATCCGATAAACGGAGGTGAGGGTGACTGGATCGTTTGGCCTGACCAAAACAGAGTCGCCTCTTTGGGTTTGAACTCCGATCGTGAGCAGAAATGGCTTCGCCAGTTGGCCGATTTGCTCGGATTAGGGATCACCGAAGGGGCGAGCCAGATGGTCGCAAGTGCTACGCGAGCCCGATTCGGAAACGCTGATCCTTCGATTGATCGCGTTCGAATCATGGTCTCACCAAGCGTTCCTCCTGAGCGATTCGTAGAAGTCGAATCGGCCGAAACGATTGAAGACATACCTGAAGATTTGAGACCGCAGGAAGTCTACACGGCAAGCTTACTATCGATCGGTGATGGCGATTGGTCCTTACTTCCGAAAATCGAAAACCGACGTATTGCCCCGGCGATTCCGCCAAATCAAAAATCAGCAGAACCCAAATCTGATAAACCGGAGGCTCCCAGCTCATGAGCAGAAAGCCCTCCGAAATAGAAATAAAGAGGATTTCGAACGCATGGAGTGTCGTAAAACGTTGGGACGAATTTTGGTTTCGACCGCGCCCTCTCGGCGATATCGACTTGATTCGAATCACGATTGCGGCAACAGCGGCAGTCTATGCCCTAACGTGGTTGACGAGCCTCAGTTCTTGGATTGCCGACGATGGATTGCTTTCGCGATCGCAAGTAGAGTTCTTGATTGGTCGCGGAGTAGAAGGAACAGGGAGCGAGGGGCGGATATCTCCTCTATTTAGCTACGTCCCATCGAGTATGGCTTGGGCTTACGTACTTTTGACGAGCTTTGCGTGCGCGATTGTTGCGGTTGGGTTTGGCGGACGCGTCCTTGTAGTGGTCGCTTGGGCATTGCTGTTGGGCTTAGTTCATCGCGTACCCATGATTCAAGGACCTGGAGATTTTTTAATCACGGGCGTATTTGGTTATCTGTTGATTTGCCCAGGCTTACGACTTAACAAGCTTCGTAGCGATCAATCGAGTCCCGATGACATAACTTCTTGGCTTTGCAATTTGGCAATTCGGTTGTTTCAATGCCATGTTTTCTTGTGGTTTGCGGCGAGTCTCGCCTCGCATTTTGCAGAACCGATTTGGTGGAATGGAACGGCACCTTGGTGGTTGTCCTTCAGCGGTGATCAATCGTGGATCTCGATACGGTTCTGGTTGGATCATCCTTACTCGATGAATTTGGTTAGCTACATCGTCCTGGGGCTCCATGTTTGGGTGCTAGTGAGTTTCCTGGTCCCCACCTGGCGAAAGTCAGGGACCGCGGCCTTGACTGCGTTTGCGTTCTTCAATCTTGTGATCGCCAATGACTGGGTCTACAGCTTAGCGATCGTTGCGTGCATTCCTGTTTTGCTTGCATCGACGGAACGACAATCAAACGAGAATTTTATGGGAAACGCGCCTCAAAAGTAACACTTTATCTGATCACCATCCGATTCATGATGTTAATCGCAGTTCCCGTATTTTCCTACTCGTACTCAGCCATCGGCGGTAATCGTACTCGAACT
This sequence comes from Pirellulaceae bacterium, assembly GCA_031412775.1. Classification (GTDB taxonomy): domain Bacteria; phylum Planctomycetota; class Planctomycetia; order Pirellulales; family Pirellulaceae; genus JAIYDQ01. Next base: position 1,699 of record JANODQ010000690.1, read on the forward strand.
GAATCACCCATCAACAAATAGTAAGAGTGCTATAAAAAGAAAGGTGATGGAGTTGGACAAAAAGTGCCCCAAAATAAAATGCAATCACGCGAGCGGATGAGATAAGAGCGGCCCGCAAGTCCCCTACTACTGCCCTTTGCGGATTCTTTCGCCCAAGAAGTTATCCAACTCTGGGATGTCGAAGATTTTTTGAGCGGTCTTCTCCACGTCGTACTCGACGCGACGATATTGCACCTTCGAATCTTCGAAGATCGCGTAACAGCTTCTCCAGTCACCATCACGCGGTTGGCCTACGCTGCCAACATTAATCATGGCACGAGCTCCTGTAAGCGGGATCGTTCCATCAAACTCCTCGGGGCGGATGAACTGCAAATCCGAAGTGAAAACACCAGGCACGTGCGTGTGGCCTTGAAAGCACCAGCCATTAATCATTGAAAAAAGCTTATCGATCTTCCGACGATTATGTACATCTTCAGGGAACACATATTCGTTCAAGGGATTTCGAACCGACCCGTGCACGAAAAGAACATTCGGTTCTTTGATCGTTCGAGGAAGATTTGCGAGGAACTGAAGCCTTGCCCGTGTAGCGTTGTTGTCCGGGCCGGTTTCGATTTGCGAACGAGTCCAAAAAATTGCTTGCTCGGCTGCTGCACTGAAGCCTTCTGCATCTATCAGAGCACCATAATCGTGATTACCGAGGATGCACGCATCCATATTCATCACATAATCGACACATTCGCGCGGATTGGGACCGTAGCCGACAGTATCACCCAAGCAAACGACGCGATCGATCGATTGAGTCGCAATGTCGGCGAGAACTTGTACTAATGCTTCTAAATTGCCGTGAATATCGCTAACGATCGCTGTGCGCACAATAAAAAACCGCTAAGGAGCTAGAGTCGGACGCCCCTACTCAGGGACCGATGGAATCAATGTAACTTATTTCGCTCGTCGCGTTAATCACGTAAGGCCCCCCTTCGAAAGTCGAAGTCCCATCGATTTTTCGAAATCGCATTTGGTGGTAGCGAAGTTCGTAAGAATTCAGAAGTCCACGGGAACAACGCTAAAAGCTGCTGTCTTCAAATGTCTTACGACATCTGCTAAGAGTCTGGATTACTTGCAAAATTTTGACTTCGGTGGATATTTAGTGTCGCTTCAAATATCCCTCGAACTTCATGGAAGTTCCTCACTCGACTGCCCCCAAAGATACACCTGTGAACAATTCGCCCGAAAAAAATGCTTTCGAAAGCAATGTTTTCGAGAGCAATGTTTCCGAGAATGAGGTTGCTTGGGCCGCCATCCAGATGCTCGAGCACTGGAAACGATGTGGTTGCGATCGCATCATGATCGGTAACCAGATCACCAGCCAGGATTGGCCGCTTGCAGGCCTAGCGTCAACGATGCATACAGCTATGCATACACCAACGCAGCAGCCAGTCCAGCGGGCATCGACAATCGAAATTGCCACGCAGAGTGCCGCTGCGACTCGCCCCGCTCGAACGAGTTTGGACAGTTCATCAACCGCAATCGTTCCTTCTGCAACGAAAGCTCCATTGCCTTCGTTACCGATTCCTGGGAGGCGAGCCAGTCCTATACCTGCCAGCTCAGTGACGGTACTTGGTTCCACCGATCCCCAGCGATGGATGACCGAGTGCTACTCCGACGAGCAGCAACGATCCAAACGCTTGGAGGTACTACAAGCTGAAGTTGCTTCGTGTAGTCGATGTTCGGAGCCAGCTTGTACACGAAAGCAAACGGTGTTTGGTGTGGGTGCTGTGAAACCAAAAGTTGTTTTTTTTGGCGAAGCACCCGGCGTGGACGAGGATCGTATGGGCATTCCTTTTGTCGGTGAAGCAGGGCAGCTTTTCAATAAGATTCTCGCCGCATCGCAATTGCACCGCGACGATGTTTACATATTGAATTCGCTCAAGTGTCGCCCCCCAGCTAATCGGACCCCATCAGACGCCGAGATTGAAAACTGTCGGCCTTATTTTGAAGCTCAGCTGGAACTGCTTCAACCGGAATTTATTGTATGCCTTGGCGCAGTCGCCGTTCGCGCAGTCCTCAAGTCCACAGAACCGGTTGGACGATTGCGAGGTCGATTCCACCGTTTCCGAGGCGCACAGGTATTAGTGACCTACCACCCGGCGTACTTACTTAAAAATGAAGATGCAAAGCGATTAGTGTGGGCGGACATGCAACTGCTCATGAAAGCCATGGGACTAACGATCCCACGCAGTTAGCACTACGCTTTGTTTCAAAACAAGTCTTAGCGCCTCTCCGAGACGCAAAAAGTTTATGACTCCCAGTGATGCAGCAACAAAAGACCAGTTTAAAAAAGACCAGTTCAAAAAGACTAGCCTAGAAACAAAGCCTAGCTTTAACGTATTCAAGCTTACTACTCAGGATGATCTGCACGCACGATGCAAAATGTGATAGGGCAAAATGTGATAATGCAAAATGTAACGATTCGTAATCTCTCGGCAGGTCAAGGTTGCCGGCCTTTATTAATTGCAGGCCCTTGTGTTCTCGAGTCTGAGACACTCGCGATGGAGATTGCAGAACGTTTGGTATCGATTGCAAATGAGTTTGCACTACCTTTCGTTTTTAAAGCCTCGTTTGACAAAGCGAATCGGACTAGCGGTGGAAGTTTTCGTGGACCAGGCCTCCACGCGGGACTGGAGATACTGCATCGAATCTCTCAAAAGCTCTCGATTCCCGTGACCACCGACATTCACCTTCCTGAGCAAGCAGCACCGGCAGCTCAAGTCTGCGACCTCCTACAGATTCCTGCTTTCCTGGCTAGGCAAACTGACCTACTGGTCGCCGCGGCAGAAACAGGCAAGCCATTAAATGTCAAAAAAGGTCAGTTCATGGCACCCAATGATATGCAATATGTGGTTGAAAAAGTGCGAGCTTCGGGGAGCGGTGGAATAATGCTATGCGAACGAGGCACGTTCTTTGGTTATGGTCGTTTGGTGAACGACATGCAATCGATTCCAATCATGCAGTCGTTGGGAGCACCTGTCATTTTTGACGCGACCCATTCGGTTCAACAACCCAGTGGCGCGGGTGGCAAGACGGGTGGAAATCGGGCTATGGTCGAGCCCCTGGCACGAGCCGCTGCGGCCCTAGGTGTCAACGGATTCTTTTTTGAAACGCATCCTCGACCTGACGAATCTCCAAGCGACGGCCCCAACATGATTCCATTAGATAAATTCGCAAGTTGCCTACGAGGCGTAATTCGAATCTGGGAAACAGCAAAGGATCTGGATACGACATGCGAATGATCATTGCTATTATCCAACCGACAAAACTACACGCAGTCCGCGACGCACTGCGGAGGATCGGTGTTCATCGACTTACGGTGAGTGACGCTCATGGTTACGCTCGCCAACGAGGGCAAACCGCAACCTTTCGAGGCATGGAATATCAAACGAATTTGCTTCGCAAAGTAATGCTTGAGATCGTAGTGAACGAAGACTTTCTGGATAGAACGCTGCAAACCATTAGCGAATCTTCCAGAAGCGGAATTGATGGCAACATTGGCGACGGGAAAGTATTCGTCTTGCCTGTCGCGGAAGTCATCAATGTCGAAACCGAAGGTCGCGGCGCAACCGCTATTTAAAACCTCATCTCGATGTTCAACAAGATAGCTTTTCTTATGTTAAGGCCTCCACGCATCAAGCCGCTTTTCCAAAATATCCAGCGGCATGCAACCTTTACTGAGCACTTGATGGTGAAACTCAGGTAGTGAAAATTTTTCACCAAGTTTCATTTCATAGCGTTTGCGTAACTCGCTAATCTTGAGCTGGCCAATTTTGTACGACAACGCTTGAGCTGGATACGCCATGTAGCGTTCCACTTCAGCGATGGTCCCTTCCTTGCTTATCGGTTCTTTGGACATCATATATTCGATAGCCTCTTCGCGTGTCATCCCTTTCGAGTGCATTCCGACATCGATTACCAATCGAACTGCTCGGTGCATTTCATCACTTAACGCTCCGATGCGTTGCTTCGGGTCAGTATAAAGCCCCAGTTCCTTGCCAATCGATTCACAATAAAGTGCCCATCCTTCGCCGTACGCACCGTACCAAAGGAACCTCGCAAATTTCGGCAACTCTTGATTCTCTTGTTGCAGAGAAATTTGATAGTGGTGA
>JANODQ010000691.1:0-1913 GCA_031412775.1 Pirellulaceae bacterium
AACCTTGACGAGCCGCAACTCCGCGAGCGGTGGGCGAACATACCGGAAGGGATCGACGTGCTGCTGCTCCATGGCCCGCCGCACGGCTTCGGCGATAGGACTGCCGCAGGCATCCATGTTGGCTCACCAGGACTCTTGGAACGAATCCTCGAAGTCCGGCCGCGGTTGGTAATCGCGGGCCACATCCACGAGGGCCACGGGCACGCGACGATCGCCGAGGGCATCGAGTTCTACAATGTGTCACAGGGCCTGAAATCAGGTATACCAGTGCATTCGCCGACAGTTCTCTCGCTGCGATAAGGATAATCCTCAAAGTCAAGTCACGAATGATTTCAATCCAACAATAAATGTCCTAGACTTCGACACTCTTCTGGGCGATGATATTCTGCTCTACGTTAATGCGAATCCTATTGTTTCGCGAGATTGGAATGGCACTCACCCCGCTCGACCCTACAACGGAAATCCTCCCCGCTGGCATCCACACCGCCACGATCGAAGAAATTGAAGAGGTGTTCGGCCAATGGAACCACTCCGAACAACGGCCAAAACTCACCGTAAAGCTACGCGAGTACCTTGGGAAGGTGAGGCTTGCCGACTGTGGTTGCGAGATCACTTTGAACGGTAGCTACGTCATGCCAAGAATAGTGGACCCAGATGACCTCGATGTGATCGTAGCAGTGCCACAAAAAGTCCTCGACCAGTACGAGGCAGATACCTTGCCATTTTATCAATTCATGGTGCTGGATCCTTGGCGTTGCAGCAAACTCTTCAAGATGGACCTCAAACCGTGCGCGATCGGTAGCAGTGAGTACAATTACTGGGAAAGAGAGTTTTCAAAGGTAAGCTCAAAACGAGCAGATGCCCACGGTCTTCCGGATGGCACCGTCAAAGGTCTCGTGAGGATCGTCCTATGATTAAGAATGATCATCAACTTGATTCTTCTAGACGAGAGCTTGATCGCCTCTTTGGCGCGTTCTTGGAATTCAGAAGCTCCAAACAATCAAAACCTCGCACTTACGATCTTATGGCGCCGTCGTTCACCGGCGACATCGCAAGCATTACTGAATCAATCTACAATTATCTAGGCATTCCTATCGTAGCCGTTCCGGCCAAGTCGGATGTTTCGATGCGATTGAAAGGAAACCGCGTCGAACTTGGTGAACTGTCGATCTCGACTGTAAGTGATTGTCTCGCAAAATTTCAATCCGGCATTCGGAAGATCGCACATGCCTCGAAAATTGCTCAATCTTCGGATGCCGTACTTTCAAGGAAGTCCTGCAAGTTCACGTTGAGCGGTGTTGGCCGTGGCAGTGTCAATTTGCTTATGGACGAACTGGAATCCGCAGACGATGCGGTCATCAACTCGGCAGTTGAAACGCTTGTCGAAGGGATCGAAAAATGCAGCGAAAACGGCGAACTTCCAATAGCTTACGCTGCAACCAACAAGGTTGAAAATTCTGTTGTGTATGAGGTTTTTCGTGCAATCGCTGGCCTGATGCCTTCCGACAAATCTGTTGAAGCTATCGAATTCACATTTGCTAGTAGGTTTGAACAGGACAGGCCGGCCACGGTTACGGTGACTTCCAAAGTTGCAGAGACAGCGAAGAAATGGGCTTCAACGATTGCATCAAATGGCGTTAAGGTCAGCATCGTTGGCAAGGTGCGTCAAAGCGATTTGGATACGCGCAAAATAAAGATCGTGGTAGAAGAGGAAGATCATACATTCAAGAAGATAAACGCGGTATTTTCCGAGAGTCTTATTCCTGACGTAATCAAATGTTTTGGAAAGAAAGCCAGGGTGGTCGGCATACTGAAAACAATTGGTCGCGCGAGTAGGCTGGAGATTGAGCACATTGAAATCAGTTCCGCTTTATTCGAATGAAAATTCCCGCTACGGACCTCGCACTCCCACA
>JANODQ010000692.1:0-2980 GCA_031412775.1 Pirellulaceae bacterium
GGTAAGCGGTCGAACCAACTCAGTCGATCTTGGTCGCCAAGTATTCGACCTTCGACTCCCCACGCCTTGATGTCGTACCAATCGAGATTAGCAGCGGCAGCTTTATTGACTCCCATCGCAGGATCCAGCTTGGAGACCGCCGGGACTTCTTGAGCAAACGCGGGTTGGCAAAACAAAAACAATAGGACGACCAACGAAAGAAACTTTTGAATCATCATGATGGTGGCAGCTCGACGCAGGGAGAGAAATTCGAAGCAAATAAAGGTGAGTTTACACCAAGCACATTTTACTATGCGCTGCGGGTTGAGAACAGTTGACTCGTAAAATCAAGCTCCCCCAAGATTGGTAGATAGTCAGTCACGTTGAGTGATGATCATAATCGAAGAAGTGATCATGAAGAACGTTGATTATTTAGTCGCGAATCCTTCATTGCGGCTGCAAAGAAGGCTGATTCATTGGTGGGATTCGTCGCGGGTGGAACCATTGTGGATAGGACAACGTTGCGGGGAAACCTGCAAGAACCAGACGTGACCACGATGCAACGTTTGTGTGATAAGACAATTTCGCTTTCTTCGATCGCCAATCTCGCGGATCTACGCGAATGAATTAATGATTTCGGATTAGTCCGTAGATAACTCATGCTTGCAATTATCCGCGTTATTGTCGGGCCCGAAGAACGATCCAGCCTTTGGCTGTCTCCGGTTGCTGCATCCAATTAAAGAGACCTGACCCATTATTTATTCACAGCGTAATTGCCGGTGGGCTTCGTAGGCGGCTATTCCGACCGAGGTTGCGAGGTTTAAGCTTCTTACTTTTCCGGGCATCGGAATCGAAAGTCTTTGTTCGGCGTACTTTTCGTGAATTTTGTCGGGTAGTCCTGAGGTCTCGCTTCCGAAGACCAGTGCGTCGTTGGATTGGAACTGGGCATCGGTATAGGTTCGTTTTGCAAACTTGGTAAAAAACCACATCTCATCTGGTTGCAATTTCACGCAAAGATCGTCCCAGGATTCACAAACTTCGTAGTCCAGATGCTCCCAATAGTCCAACCCGGCTCGTTTTACTTGAGTTGAATCCAACCGGAAGCCCATTGGCCTTACCAGCCAAAGCTTCATGTTCAAGGCCACACACGTTCGGCCAATATTGCCGGTATTTTGAGGGATTTCTGGTTGGTAAAGTACAATGTTCATCGCTGCTTCAGGGGACCCTTCTGGGAGTGTATAATCGTTCGTCGCTACGGATGTCATGAATCGCATCGGATTCTACAGTAGCAAAACGGCTCATTTTTTCGAGCTTTCCATCCACGTCCTGTCCTCTCGAAACATAACTGCAAATTCCGTGAGCAAAATTCTAGTCACTTGTCCGGGTTGTCTTGCTCGATTCGAGGTTAGCGATAAGTACGCCGGTAAAAAAGGGCCTTGTCCAAAATGTAAGAAAGAAATCATTGTTCCCGACAAGCAGGATGAAGTCGTCATTCATGCTCCGGCTGAAAGCGGGCCTACCGATTCCAAGGGGGTGGCCGTTCTCAAGCCGATCAAGCGAACCGAGTTTGCAGTTGGCAATCTGATGTGGATAGCTGTCGCAGTCGGGGTCATTGCGATTCTGGGCTTTGCCATCTCGATGCGGCTATCGAACATCGTCCCATCCACGTTGCTGTTGGTGATCGGATCCATTCTGCTAGCTCCACCAATCGTCATGTTTGGTTACACATTTCTTCGCGATGACGAGTTCGACGGCTACAGCGGTCGAGAATATTCGATTCGTACCGCTATTTGCTCGATTCTTTTTGCAGCAACTTGGCTGTTCTATTGGCAGATTTCTGCTTACTTCGAAAACAAAGTCATGGCCGATATTCCCACAGGTCAGATGGCTGTCTTCATGATCGTGATGATCGCCATTGGCACGGTTATATCATTGGCAACCTTCGAACTTGAAACGCCTCAAGCTGCGACTCACTATTTGGCTTATTTCGTAGCCACGTTTTTGCTGTGTTGGATGATGCGAGTAGAATTAGCAGAACCAATCGCTGCACCGAAAAACCCTAATCTTCCGAGAATCGCTCCCCAAAGTTTACCAGCAAACAAACCAAAGCCCAAGCCAGCCGTAGTGCCTGCGACTCCAATAGCCACTCCAAGTGTGGCACCTGCTTCTTAGGAAAAGTAGTTCCGCGCTAGTAGTCGCTGACCAGTAGCTATTTGCCGGCGAAGAAGACTTATTGGCCTCCAAGTCCTCTTGCTGCATCGTAGACTCGAATGGCGATATCCATCGCGACGGAAGGATCTCGATCAACGATAACCGGGACGTCTTGTCGAATTGAGAGGATCGATTTCATACGCTCATTCAGCGATTCGAAATCGGCAACAGGTGCGTCATTGAGGCTGTATGCATAATCACTCTTCGCAGGGTCACTAGAGGGGCTGCGGGAGATGACTCGCACAATGCAGTCGTCAAGCCCTCGAACTATCTCGGGCGGGAGGACGTTTTCATTCCCAGTGCCAACGATCGGTTTCGATGCTTGCGAAACTCCTCCGGGTAGCAGTTGTTCGGGTTTATCGAAGCTGGATGTGGCTAAGAAAAACACCAACAACAAAAAGACCACATCGATCATCGGAGTCATGTTGATCGATGTTCCTTAGGACCCGCGATAGGCTGGAAGCTTCATGTGGCTAACGTCCTAGCAAACTTAAGGCCGACTATTGCTTCATTCGCTCGATCGCATCATACATCAGGACGGCCGCTGTGACCGATACATTCAAGCTATCCACCGAACCATGCATCGGAACGTTGATCCCTTGAATCGATGATTCTTGCCAGCGATCACCAAGCCCCTCCGCTTCACTGCCTAGGACAATCGCCGTCCTTGAAGTCCATGTAAATTTGGAGTAAGCAACGGATGCTTCGACGCGAGCGGTTACGATTTGAAACTTCTCGCCAGCCTCCAGCCCGGCGCCAAATCCCTCAGAGCCGTCGTCGCCGCGAGCAC
>JANODQ010000693.1:0-3986 GCA_031412775.1 Pirellulaceae bacterium
ATCGTTGAAAAACTGAGAAACGCTGATTTCTCATATCAACGAATAGCCTAGCATTTTTGCAAACCATTGCAATGAGTTTCAGAAATTTTCGATTCTATACCGCTTTTAAAAGGTATAAGCGGTATACCGGCAACCAAGAGAGACCGAATACCGCTTTGAATTTCATAACCAATCCGCTGCACCGAAGAACATATCGTAAATTCGTGATATGTTCTTCGTACGATCGCAACCGTTACGGTGTGTTGAGAAATGCCAACAAATCCGTCCAGTCTTTTTCTTTGTGGTAGAGCCACTGAGAAAACTTTGGCGGCTTGTCTTCGTCCATAGGTTTGCCGTTCCCGTCCAAAAGCGATGGATCACTTAGCGAAAGATCTCCAATATCAAGTATCTTTTGCACTCGTGATTTAGTGTTGGTTATTGCATTGCCACTTTTGAGAAGAGTGTCGCCAACTGCAGCCCGGGCTCTTGCTTCGTAACCTTTATCCTTAAAGTTCATTACTTGATTTTCCTGTTCAATCTGGATTTCAATCGACCAGGCATGAACCTTGTTGACATACGTTTCAGATAGTTCAATTGCAGCACACAAGGCCCCGCGCTTTTTGAATTGGATAACCAATCCTTTGTGCATCCATGTAATGTCTTCGCTTGGAACATTGTTTTCAAATGTCCCAAGAGCCTCCATGTCCGGAATCGCTTTTCGAAGGTAACGAAAAATCCAGACAGATCCACCTGCGGGAACGTCCGGAACGCCAACAAGTGGCACAATTGCGGAGTTGACTATCGGGCACCTTTTTCCCGTATCAATGTCGCTATTCGAGTTGCACCAGGTATCGGCATAGCCGCTGTATCCGCCAAGATAAAACGCATATTGAACGGGTTTGTACTTCCGCGAAGCTCGTCGCATTACAACCGTGTCCCATGTGTCAGGATCTTCTGGAACAATGTCGTTAGTCGGAGTCGCTCCCTTAGGGGAAGGTGTGGAGACATTAATTGGAGCTCCTGCCGAGCCCGTTCCGCCTGGTAGGCCACCGCTGCCAACATCGAAGGGAACATAGTTCGCGGTGACGTACCACAATCGACGGCTCTTTGGATGCATCGATACGTTTACCGATTCGCAAAGAACGAATTCCTCATTCAGTTCCGCCATCGACACACCGGGAACAGGCGCACCGTCTTCAGCAAGAAACCACGCAAGAACCGTTTCCCGAGTCTCGCCAAGATCGGCTTTGACCATCCAACGATCGACACCAGCCGCGCCCTCACCTGTGATCGTTGCTTCATCTGGTCGGAGATACTTCTTTAAGAATGCCATGTTTGGATGTCCTTGAAGGGTTGTAAATTGTTTTCAAATTGAATGTGTCAACAGTTGAGAGAACAGTTGACAAATCGATGCCAACGAAAAACCCCGCCACTCGTAACACGATCGACGGGGTTAGACCTGCGTTTAACTTCAGCTTGGCGGCTAGGCCCAGGAAAGACATGATCTAAACCTAGCCGCCTCACCGAAATGGATTAGACCGTTACGCCCGCAAGCCTTCGGAACGCGGCTCGGCGCTGAGTGTTGAAATCGCCTCGCCATGTGATTTTGATCTGAAAACCGTGCTTTTCGAACATTCCGCCGCCTTCGGTGGTGAATTCGATTAGAACGCCCTGGCGAATGCCGAAAATGGCGTTTGTGAAATCACCGATGACGACATTCGCGGTCGGCATAGCGGTCGTATGCAAGAACTGCTTATCTCTAATCGTGGGAGGTGCATCTAGCCAACCCCGCGCTGCAGTAACTCCGGCTCCGGTTTCCAAGTTGAAAAGCTTGTCGTGAATCGAAGGAGCCATAATGATTGCGTTTGGCTCAATGTTATCTTCTCTGATCTTCAAAGCTTCCGCTAAGATGTCGCTCCATTCGATCGAACCAACGCCCGCTGTCTCATCAATATCGGGATCCTGAAGCAATCCCATAGGATGCAAATTTGCGCCGCCGACTAAACCGTAAGAGTCGATCTGCTTGGCGAGTGATTCCGCTAAGACCATCTCCATCATCGATGCAAAGTTTGGCGCGTCGTCGATCAACTCGCGAGAACAGGTAATTCTTGTCGCAATTGTGTGCGCTTTGAATTCAATCCCGCCAAACTTAACATCGCTTTCGGGGATCTCTTCAAGTTCTCTGTGCACTGAGAAAGTTGGATCCTCTACGATACTAGCCATGAAAAGATGTGGACTGTTCATGATCATCGTTTGTGCGCCTGCTTGCATCATTACCGATCGTGCTCGCGCTAAATCGATAACCTCGCTGGCTATTTCCGTACTAACAAGCCAGCCACCTCGATTGCCGTGATCCTCCTTCATCTCGGCTCGTACTCGTTCACTGGTGACTGAACTCATACCCAATACCGCGGCTTTAACGCATTGGCCAAACAGATTTGGTTCGCGAGAGGAAGAAGCACCAACGGCTTTTGCGTACGAATCGCCCTTGTTCAAGATAATGTTCTTCTTGCCGTTGCGACTTGTAAATGTCTTGCCGCTTCCCTGAGAACCGTTTTCAATCTCGTTCATTTTTTCTACCACCCGAGTGTTAAATGCAGATGTTCTGCGTATCTCGCGTTCAAGGTCTTCGTTAAGTGCTTGGATTTGGCCCTGCTTGCGTCCATTTCCTTGTATGTTGTCCAGGATTGCTTTTTCCTGTTGGTTCAAGTCTCGGTTCTCTTTTGTTGCCAGATCCACAATGTCTTGGGTAACCTGGATTAAGGCTTGAATTTCGTCGCGTATTTCTTTTTCGTTTTTCATAATGTGCAAACTCACTCTTCGGGTCGGGAACTTAATTCGCTCATGTGCTTGTCGATGTCTGACTGCCGCCATCGCAACACACGACGACTAAGGCGAATTGGTTTGGGAAATTGGTCTGACTTAGACCAAGCGAGAATCGTTGCTTCTCCAACTTGGAATAGTTCACTGACTTCAAGAATCGTTAAGTAGGTTTCCATGATCTATTCGTTCTTCGCGTAAATTCTGAGCCTTGATGTGCAACAGCTAAGAGCGGTCTTAGCAAGAGCGTCCACAAATTTTGCTTGTGCTTCTGTCAATCGGCCGTAGCTCCATGTTGCAGCGGATATAGCCAAATCACAGTACTCCGAAGAGTGCCAGTCAAACGGAACTCGAATCGAACCTGGTTCCTTGCTCTCATCCGATTCGGCTCTACGTTTCACTTCCGATAAGACCACCTTAAGAAACCAAAGACGAGAGCGACCGTTAAGCAAAGCAATTCCTGTGCAAAACAAGTGATCAAGCTCGTCTTCCTCCATACGGCAAAGAGTGTTTTCAATCGCTACGTCATTTAGCGTTTCTTCAAGCTCTTCGGCGGATAGGATTTTTGTTTGGGTCATGATGTCAAGATATCTCGATTAGATGATATTTCAATTACGGTTTTGTTTGGTGGATGAACTTGGAAGCTTTTGACGCATAATGGCGGCTTCGACTTCGGAACGTTGCCATCTACCGGGCAACACTTCGGTTGGTATCAATCCGGCCTTGATCCAACGACGAAGGCTCGAATCACTGATTTTCAGCAGTTTTTTAAGGTCCGCGCGGGTCATTAAGTCGATGTTCATGGGTTTGTCATCCCGGAGAGGCCTGGTTTAGTTCGCCAAAAATGTGGAAATTCCTGCAAGTGATTCGAAGAGGTCGTTACGCATGTGGGGTCCAAAATTCACCCACCCCCCGGGGTTCTGAACGGTCTCGGCTGGTCATCGCGTTTGATGGCCCTAGCTCGTCGTGTGCTGCGTCGTGGTAGTAGGTAGCTTGTTGATCGAAGCAGGATGTCTTCGTTTAGCTCGTCAACGATTGGACCGTAATAAAACCGTGGATCGAATTGGTCTGGATGGTCGACACAGAACCAGTTATCCATCATGGCTCGAAACATATTGAGAGATTGCGTCGACTTGCGCAGATGGTTCGCTGCTTTGGATCCTGCTATCACGTCGATGTCGGTGGCT
>JANODQ010000694.1:0-8725 GCA_031412775.1 Pirellulaceae bacterium
CTGGTGCTACTTCACAAACTGGTGCTACTTCACAAACCGGAGCTACTTCACAAACTGGAGCTACTTCACAAACTGGAGCTACTTCACAAATTGGCTCGCAAGTTACCTCAGGAGCACAGCAGCTGCTTTTGGCAGCATGAAGACGAGCAAGAAGTCCGCCGCCGCCGCACTCTTTCTTCGCGTGAAGCTTTTCCAACAGAGTTGGACCACTGCACTTAGCAGCGTGCAACTTAGCAAACAAACCATGTCCGCCACAATCAGCTTGTGCTTGACCGGCGAAAACCATGCTAGCGGCAACAACTGCGCCAGCAAGTGACTTTAGAATACTACGATTCATTCAACGATTCTCCCTAAAATTGGAGGAAAGGGCGGACTCGACGCTCGGGAAGCAATAAACCAGGTGTAGGAATCTCACGCTGCCTACGAGGCAGCTCCCCGTCCCAGAACCGTACGACCGCTTAAACAAAACAATTGGAACACACAACCTTAACGATTGGGGCCTTTGCGTAAATTAGCTAAGCCAGGCGTTACACTAAACGTAACAAATCGCCGTGTCAACCATGCTGAAGGGTTTGCTAAATGTTCCAACGGGACAAGATTTGTATTTGATTTTTAACTGCCTAACGCATGAAAAGCTTGCTAAAGAGACTTATTTTCACCTTGATCTGCAAAAAGCAGCGATCCACGCACCCAAAACCGCTTGGTGTGAATGCCAGAGAAAAAGTCGCTGCTTAGAAAGCTAACGTAAGTTTTTCTACTTAATTCCAAATACACCGACAAAAATCAGATCATTCTGCTTAGCGCAATTTTGGCTTTTCAGCAGATCCATCGGTAGGTGAAAGGAATCGTTGCCTCGGCCAAAAGGCACTTTTGCCGGACGGCGGATTTCAGTTTACCAAGGTGGCGTAGTCTTCCCGCCTGTGTTAGCCGTCTAATCACAAGGTGGAAGACTATGCCACTTGCAATTTTCACACGGCCGCTCGCCCTAGGGCATAAACGACAATAAATAAAGCTAACACTGTTTTATTTGCCGTTGGAAAGCTTCTCGGCGAGCAATTTTTTGATCGCTTCGTTGACTTGCAACATCGTGTCGGAATCGGAGCCGAGCCAAAATTCACGAACGATTCCTTTTTGATCGACGATCAAAGTCATCGGATACTGAAAGCCACCTGAAGAAAGCATTTTTGCAATGCGGCCTCGAGTATACATGGCTGGATCTGCGTAGTTGGGAATCCTGGCCTCCGAGTTGTGCATGAATTGAACTGTATCGTCACGCAATTTTTCTAAGTTTTCTTCCACGCCTGGGGAACAACTCACAGTCAAGAATTTGACTCCAGCATGATTTCTGTAAGCCGAAAATAGCGTCGTATACTCGCGAAAATCTTCTTTGCTCGATGTTCCCCAAGTACCCCAAAAATGAAACACTAAAACTTGTCCTTGCATCTCCGCCAAAGCAGGCAAAGGTGACGCATCCACCAAAGGTGCAAGATCTAGATCGCCTAACGGAGCGTTCATCAATCTTGCAGTATCGCGTCCTAGATAAACAAGGACCAAAATCCCCGCAACCATGAACAACGCCGCCAGCATGAGCGGAACCAGCGATCTCAAGACGGAATTTGGTAATGGACGAACTGGTGTTTCCTCGGGCAAAGAAGTAGTCATTGAATATTGTCTGGTAAAATGAGAGCTCGAAGATAGATGTTCCGCTAAGGCCAAGAACATTAACATCATATCCCATCAAAAACCTCCAAGGAAGGATTCTAATCTCAAGGAATTCTTTTCAAGCAACCCTAACACTTCAGGCAGGTCGCAAATGATACCGGTAGAGATTGAGCAAAAATTTCGCGTGGACTCGCACACGGAAGTCGCGGCCTCAGTTGTTACGTTGGGAGGCCTCATTCAACCAGTCGAGTCCCAACGGGACGTTTACCTTCGGCATCCATGCCGCAACTTTAGTAAATCAGGAGAAGCATTCCGAATTCGATACGTAAACGACGAAGTGGTCGTGACTTATAAAGGGCCGAAAGAGGCGGGGCCGGTTAAAACTCGTTCGGAAATCGAATTGCCATTGGTCGATGCGACCGCTGACGGATGGATGGATATCTTTCTAGCTCTCGGCTTTACGGTCGCCAACGAAGTCAGAAAAATCAGAACCCCGTATCTAATCAATGTGGATGAAACAACTATTTGCGTAACTTGTGACGCGGTCGAGAAACTTGGAAACTTTGTCGAGGTCGAGGTCGTGTTAAGCGATCGATCCCAAATTGCATCCGCTCAAGCTCGAATCGCCCAGTTATCGCAACGTTTGGGGCTTCGTGACTTGGAGCCTCGAAGTTATCTGAGGCAGATTTTGGAGCTGCCGAACCAGAGCGGGGTGTAGGTGCTGCAAGTAAATGGTATCAATCGACGCAATCGCTACACTCATTGGCTAGCGCCCTTGACGAACTAATCGCAATCAATACGGCTCAATGCAGTCATTAGCTGATGCCAGTACATTACAATATCGAAGGTTTCCCATTTTTCCATGTCGTCGCGTCCGAAGCCTTGTTCGCTGACGGCGATCTCCGAGCCCAGGTCGAGCAGACTCTCGACGATCACCGAATCGAGTCGTTGTTCGTCCGTGATTTCATGATCATGATAGATCGGCCCAAGGCCTTCCATGATGCGATGAACCATCCAGAGAACCGCTCGTTGAGCATCTTCGGATGCGATGATCATCTGTACCGAGCCGCTTTCGACGTAAAACTTTGCCATTTGGTTAAACTCCTAAACATCTTGTGAGTGTGAAAAGATCGCTGATGCTCTGAGTTATCGAGAGTGATTTTGACAAGTCTGGTCTCTGCGGTAAAAAAATGAAAAGAATTTAGGAAGTGTTAATTTGGAAAATGTGTTTTAGGTTGTCAACCAACGCGATTGAAATAGGTTACGATTTGCGTACGCTCCTCTTTTTGATCTACTGGACGTTTAAAAATGCGGTGAATTTTTTTGACTAATCGACATGAATTACCACCCTATTTATTGCGTGATCCACACACCTTCTCTATGCGATTTTTCTGGAATGCGTTGATGCTGATTTTGAACTGATTTTCAATTCAGATTCCAGTTTCCTTTCGGACCAGTGCTATGGTTGCTCGCTAACACAACCACATACACGGCTCCATTCGCTGTCGGAAAGGACGCGTACAACTTATGCTCATGCGGAACCCGTTACCCGAATTACAATTCACCTACACGCTACCCTATGGAGCTAACGTCTCTGATCGTGGAGTTCAGTTCACGATCTTTAGCCGATCAGCCACAGGGATGCGAGTTCTCCTATACGATCATGTCGATGATCGCGATCCCACCGAAGTGATCGACCTCGACAGGAATGTTGATCGTTGGGGAGACGTGTGGAGTGTCCTGATCCCCGGCCTCAAAGCTGGCCAACTTTACCATTTTCAAGCCAACGGTCCCTTCGATCCGGAAGCAGGGCAGTGGTTCGATGGAAATGCGCGTTTGGTCGACCCATACGCAAAAGCACTTGCGGGTTGTTTTCAAGAATCAACCGACGGTTTAATTCGTCCACCGAAGTGTGTTGTTGTTGATGATCACTTCGATTGGGAGGGTGACCGTCACGTTCGTCGACCGCTTTCCGAGTCGATTATCTATGAAATGCACGTTCGCGGATTTACTCAAAGCAAGACTGCGAAGGTTCACTGCCCAGGATCCTACTTGGGCGTAATTGAAAAGATTCCTTATTTGCAAAGCTTAGGCATAACGGCTGTCGAGCTGATGCCGGTACATGAGTTTCCGATCAAGGACATTCACGGCAACGTAAAAGATCGCCCAAACTATTGGGGTTACGATCCGTTGGCGTTCTTTGCACCTCACCATGGATATGCTCATTCCTCCGAGCCTGGTGCTCAAGTAGATGAATTTAAGACCATGGTGAAGGCACTTCATCAAGCAGGTATCGAAGTCATCCTGGATGTGGTCTTCAATCATACGTGCGAAGGTAACGAACGAGGACCCGTTCTTTCGTTTAAGGGACTTGAGAACCAGACTTACTACATGCTCAGTGGCGGTGGTGCCCACTATGGCAATTACACAGGCTGCGGAAATACCTTCAATGGCAATCATCCGGTTTGCCGAGAGCTGATTTTTCATTGCCTTCGACACTGGGTCCATAACTATCACATCGACGGTTTCCGATTCGATCTGGCGAGTATTCTCTCGCGAGATCGATATGGCAACTTGATTCCGAACGCCCCGGTAATCGATTTGATTGCCGAAGACCCGATGCTCGCGGATACCAAAATCATTGCCGAGGCTTGGGATGCAGCAGGAGCTTACCAAGTCGGTTCGTTCGGAGACCTTCGATGGGCCGAATGGAATGGGCGATATCGAGACGATGTCCGACGCTACTGGCGCGGCGACCCAGGTATGGTCGGTGCGATGGCAACGCGACTCAGCGGTTCCTCTGATCTCTACGAACATTCCGGACGAGCTCCGTCCAACAGCATCAACTTCATCACCTCTCACGACGGTTACACGATGAACGACTTGGTGAGTTATAAGGACAAACATAACGAAGCCAATGGAGAAGGAAATCGCGACGGAGACAACAATAACCTCAGCGACAACTATGGAGTTGAAGGTCCAACGCGAAAGAAGTATATCGAACAGCTTCGCTTGCGTCAGATCAAAAACATGCTTGCGACTCTCTTAATCAGCCAAGGGGTTCCCATGCTAGTCATGGGAGACGAAGCTCGACGAACTCAAAAGGGTAATAACAATGCGTACTGCCAAGACAATGAAACGTCGTGGATGAATTGGGGACTCGTGGAATCAAACACCGACTTGCTTCGATTCGTGCGTGCTCTTACAGCGTTTCGTCGGCAGCAGCCAGCACTCATGCGAAACCGATTCTTGAGCGGTCGACCAAGCGACGCTCGTGGCGTTCCAGATGTGAGCTGGTTCGAATCGACAGGAAAGCCGATTCACTGGGAAAAACCAGATGGCACGTTGGTTTGCTGGCTCGCTAAACCTTCGGCAAGTGACGATCCTGCTGGTTATGGACGTGACTTATTAATCATAATGAACGGGACATCTGAAACGAAAAAGCTCGTGCTGCCAGAGATGGTTCGCGGACAAAGATGGCGGTTGTTCTTGGATACCAGCAAGGAGAGCCCCGAGGATATTCATCCCGACTTGGACGGCCCAGAACCTCCTGCCAATCGTCACCTGGAGCTGCCCTATCGATCGATGATGGTTTACGTCGCCGAAGCATAAACCCACCGGTTTGTTTTAGCAAAGATTCCAAGCATGTAGCTGTAACCCGCCGACGTACAATCCAGCAAATCCAAGCGTCCCGGAGAGCCGCTTCTACCTGAAAAACGTATTAAAAAGCCGTTCTCATCAGCTTCAAAACTTTTAGTGTCTGAAGTGTCTTCGTCCAGTGAAGACCATTGGGATGCGATGAGCATCGCAGGCGGCGATCACTTCGTCGTCCTTACGAGAGCCGCCTGGCTGGATCACAGCGATGATACCAGCCTTGGCGGCAATCTCAATGCTGTCCGGAAACGGAAAGAAAGCGTCTGAAGCAAGTATGCTTCCTTGAGATCGATCGCCAGCTTTTTGAATCGCAATTTCGACGCTATCAACGCGGCTCATTTGACCGGCTCCCACGCCTACCAAGGCTGCGTCTTTCGCCAGCACGATGGCGTTGCTTTTGACATGCCGAACCATTTCCCAACCAAATGCCAAATCTTCCCAAAGAGAATCGGCGACGGCAGTTTTGGTAACTGTCTTCCATTCGCTTCGGTTGGCAGGAAGAATATCTGCTTCTTGAACCAGCACACCGCCGCTGATGAAGCGATAAGCAAGTTCGACTGTCTTTGTCTCCAAATCGCCTACCTGCATCAATCGAACATTGTCACGCCACTTGGGAACAGTAGTCAGAAGGCGAACTGCTTCGGGGGTATAAGCGGGTGCTACGATCGCTTCAACAAATAGTCCCGGCTGACATAAGTGCTTAGCCGTGTCTTCATCGACTATCGCATTGAATCCAATGACGCCACCGAAGGCACTCACCGGATCGCCTTCGAACGCTTTGCGGCATGCGAACGACAGTTTGTGGGCCCATGCAGCACCGCAAGGATTGTTGTGCTTGATGATCACCGCAGCTGGCCGTTCAAAGCTACGAGCCATGCTGAGCGCACTATCTAAGTCCAACAAGTTGTTATAGGACAATTCCTTGCCATTTAATTGTCGTGCATTGACCAATGATGCGGCCGTTGAATGCGAGATTCGATAGAGAGCAGCGTTTTGATGCGGATTTTCTCCATAACGCAAATGTGCCTTATGGACCATCGATAGATTGGCTCGAGCAGGAAACATCGCTGAAGTCTGGTCCGAATCGGCTTTCGAGTCCAAGTCGATTTGCAATTGGAAATAATTCGCAATAGCTAAGTCATATGCAGCCGTCGAAGCAAAGCATTCCGATGCTAAACGTCGTCTCAGACGAAGCGAAGTTCCTCCAAAACTTTGGATTTCTTCTAGTATCTCCGCGTATTGATCCGGTCCAGTCGCAACGGTGACGTGGGCATGGTTTTTGGATGCGGCTCGTATGAGAGAAGGACCACCGATATCGATTTGTTCAATCGCTTCGGATGTAGATGTGCCTGGCTTTGAAATCGTTGCCTCGAACGGATACAGGTTAACAACCACTAAATCGATCTGAGAAATTCCATGCTTCAGGGCAGCTTCCAGATCGCCGGCGTTTTCTCGCCTTGCAAGGATTCCACCAAAAATTTTTGGATGAAGCGTTTTCAGCCGACCACCCATCATTTCCGGAAAACCCGTAAATTGAGAAACCTCCTCAGCTTGAATACCGTTGGCAGCCAAATGGGCAAGTGTGCCTCCGGTGCTGATCACCTCGACTCCAGCCGCAAGCAGACCTTGTACAAAGTCGACGATCCCCAGTTTGTCGCTGACGCTTACGATAGCCCGACGAATCTTGGCAACGCCAGCAGGAGAGCTTGCTGCCTCACGCGAGGATAAATCAGAAGAACTTGATTGAGATTCAATTGGCTCGATTGACAAGATTAAACTTCGCCTCGTACTTAAAAAACTTGTAATGTTGATGCACTCGGCGAGAAGGAAATAATCCATTCCCCAGCGAGAGCCCACTTGGCAAGAGTATTCCAATCCGCCCGCTCAACAATCAATACGAGCTTTGTGGAATCTCTCTCAAAATCGCTACCGAGTTGCCTTGGTATTATTCGCCACGGCACTCGTCTAATTCAAATGGTCGACGAATCTTGCCATTTCGACAAGAGGTTCACGAGGTGGACGACTTGGCAGATACGGTATGGTTGCTAAGCTTTCATCGTAGTTTATCGGTATTTTCCAACTTAATTTTTCGTCCGCCTATTTGGTTTTTTCATGTTTCAAACGCTTCCTCTTGCTCCACCGGATTCGATCCTCGGTTTGACAGATGTCTTCAATAAAGATCCTCGCTCGGAGAAGGTCAATCTGACAGTTGGCGTCTACAAAGACGAAACGGGGCAAACCCCGATTCTTGAGACAGTGAAACTGGCCGAGTCGAAGCTGTTGGCCCAAGAAAAGTCAAAAGGCTACCTCGGTATTGAAGGACATCCCGAGTACTTAAAACTCGTAAGCGAACTAGCTCTTAACGGAGTAGTCGATCTGGACAGAGTTTCCGCAGCTCAAACACCGGGCGGAACAGGAGCCCTTCGAGTAGGGGCGGAAATGATCGGTACGCACTTTCCTGGTTCGCGAATTTGGGTAAGCAATCCAACCTGGGCAAACCACAACTCGATCTTCGCAGCGTCGAAGCTTCAGGTCGAAACGTATCCGTATCTATCCAGCGATAAAACTTCACTCGGGTTCGCTGAAATGATCGACCATTTAACCCAACACGGACGTGCTGGCGATTTTGTTTGCCTGCACGCTTGCTGCCACAATCCAACAGGAATCGATCCAACGGTCGAAAACTGGTCGACCATTGCATCACTACTAAAAGAAAAGCGAATGATTCCGTTCATCGACTACGCTTACCAAGGATTCGGTGACGGTATCGTTGAAGATGGCTTAGGCATTCGAACGCTGCTCCTACATAATCCAGAAGCGGTTCTCTGCAGCTCGTACTCGAAAAACTTCGGGTTATACAGTGAGCGAGTTGGCGCTGTGATGGTGATTAACGAGTCCGCAAATGGAAAAGAAGCAACACTCAGTCAGCTTAAGCAAACTGTTCGATCCAACTACTCAAATCCACCACGGCACGGGGCAGCGACCGTCGCAGTAATCCTCGGTGATGCGGAACTAAGGAAAGCTTGGGAAGGCGAAGTCGATGCGATGCGAAGCCGGATAGCTTCCATGCGAAAGCAGTTCGTCGAAGGGATGAAAGCAGTAAAATCAATTCGCGACTTTAGCTTCCTCCTAGCACAAAAAGGGATGTTCTCCTACACCGGTTTGACACCCATGCAGGCAGATTGGCTCAAGAAGGAACGCGCTATTTATTTAGTCGGCACCGGTCGCATCAACGTTGCGGGAATTAGTCCCTCGAACTTGCCACGGCTATGCCAGTCGATCGCGGATTGCCTTGTCGCCACTGCGAGCTAAACCAGAAATCGTCCGCTGTGAATCATAGTGTTTGCAACCCATGTTCTTCAACAGCCTGTATCTCTCTGTTCTAGCATTTTTGAGCCCTTGGATCATT
>JANODQ010000695.1:0-9850 GCA_031412775.1 Pirellulaceae bacterium
CAGAGTTGCTCGAAAGACTTTTTGAATCGGCTCGCGATGTTGCTACAAAAGCATACGCACCCTACTCCAATTTCCACGTGGGTGCGGCTTTGCTTACGAAGGAAGGCCGCATTATTACCGGCTGCAATGTCGAGAACAGCTCCTTCGGTGTAACGATTTGCGCGGAACGAACGGCGGCGACACGGGCCGTGGCGAGCGGACTACGAGAATGGACTGCGATTGCAATTGTCTCTCCCACTGGCGTGAGTCCTTGCGGCGCCTGTAGGCAATTTTTAGCGGAGTTTGCGCCGCAGCTTTCCGTTTGGTTTGGGCACTTGGATCCGAGTATGCCAACGGTTGGGCCCGTTTCCATGGAACAGCTTCTTCCGGCGGCGATGAAGTTTCCTTCGTGATGGCGGTCGAAAGCACGGATTTCGCCTCGTAACTTCTTGCTTTTCCTCTTGACGCGCCCTGGGTACAGTAATAACAGTTAATAGAACAGGTGGGATATTCACAACTTCTTTTGATTGAGGACTCCCAGGAATGGCTTACCAGATCACGTCCAATCAAGATGATTCGAGTAAAACGCTGGACCGGTTCTTCTCCGGTTTTGCGGAGTATATTTTTCATTCGCGGCTAGGTGTTGCGGATACCGAATTGGTGACTTACATCAGCGACTTGCTGATTCGATTCACCAAGATGGAATCACTCCATCGCGTGAGACATCTCAACGGTAAGCCCGCGACGGAAGTCGTCGGAATGATGGCTGAAGGTCAGCAACGAATCGGCGTTGCCAAGCGAGAAGTTCACCGGCACATCGGTGACTTTGCTCTGTTCTGGACAGGAGTTTATCCGGAGTCCCTGCGTGAGCTGCAAGGTCCTGATCGCCGGGATCAATTCTTGAACTACTGCGATCAAGGCAAACGAGCTTATGAGATCGCAAGCGAGATTCCGCCCGATTCGGAAGTCCTTACATCTTCCTCGCTACTGAAGCGATTGAGCGAACAATTTGACATGTGCGCATACGGGCTTCGTGAAGTACGCCGTCAATGGGAAACACCTGATACGGATCTAGGTAGCGGTCCAATATTGATCTAGCCCTTTGGAGTGCTGTGACTTGTCACAGCTTTCGGGCGAGCGAGATGACGAAAAGAAAAAGCTTCGCGTGTCAACTCGATCGTTTGGTTAGCAAAGACTTTTTAGATGGCAACCCGATAGATAAATCATAAAGCTCCGCCGAGCCGGAGCACTCTAACATAGGTGCTTAGTATCTTGGCTGAGTCGATGGCGCTTGCGACGTCATGTTGCCGCCGCCGGGAGTAGATGCGGGAGTTGTTGTGCCGGGGCCAGCGCCCGTGGCGATGTTAGTTGGTGTTTGTGTTGCAGAGATGCCTTGATTGATTGTCTGCTGGATGGCTTGTTGGCTGTTGCGGATATCAATCGCCGCAACGCGTTGATAGACATCCGGTTGAAGCGAGTTAATCGATAAGCTTTGGGCGTAGTTTTGTCGAGCTTGAGCTAGATCGCCAGTACTTTCGCGTAGTCGGCCTTTCGCAGCCCATGCACCAGCGTTGTTTGGTTCCATCGCGATCGCTTCGTCCAGATACTGTTCAGCTAATTTGGTATGGCCATACTCTTGATTGAGCCTCGCCAATTCAATGCGTGCGTCGGCGAGAGTCGGATTCTTTTGCGACCAATTTTTGAGCAACGTGAAAGCCTTGTCGGACCGATTACTTTCAGCCAACAACACGGCAAGGCCTCGATAGCACGCTGTGTGATTGGGAGAAATATCCAGGCATTGATTGTAAAGCGATTCGGCTTGCTCAATCAATTTTGTGTCCTTCTGCGAGACGCCCATTCGATGGTACGTCGAAGCGAGGTTGTAGTAAGAATCGGGATTGCCCGGGTCTGTTTGCTTGGCAGTTTCGAATTGCTGAAGAGCTTCTGCGTAACGCCCTTGCTGATACAACTGAACTCCCAAACTGTTCTTACCCATTCCCGTCCAACGACATCCCGTCATGGCGGTACTTAACACGACAAGAATCACTATTTTAAAAGTGATCAATCGACAAGTCTCTGAAGCGATCATCAGTAGGTACCTTCAACAAGATTGAGTTCGGTTCGTTGTCGTCGAAGCATCATTGCACAAGAAACTTGAGCCGAAGTCATGAGAAAATCGAAAATCAATTCCTTGATAAGGATTTCTGCGGTCTGAACACAATGGCAATCTGGTTACGATCTGCAATGAAATTGAGTCAATCTGTCACTCAGACGCTTAGGCTCCCAAGTATCGATTTGTGAATTCTAACTTATGCTTGCTGTTGCAAGGTACGTCGGTCCCAAAGGAGGAACCAGAAGCCAAGGCTTCCAATGAGCCCGGCGATCGCAACCGGAAGAATGATGCGATGAGCTGCATGAGCCGATTCGGAATCGATTGCAATCCCGAGCGACTTAAAGACAAGTTGTGATTGACCAATCGAAATGTGATCGATTGAACTTGTCTGGGTTTCCAAGGGCCTTGAGTCCGCAGCCGCTTCCCAACCGTGCGAGGTTCGACGCCATTGCGATTGGCCGAGGGATACAGCGATTCCTTGAAGCAAACTCGCACCCCAAGTAAAGCTTATAGCCAACGTCAGTATGAATTTCCAATATTGTTTTTGGGGGGCTAGCATCCGTTGAACCGTTCTCAAGAAAGACCTAGATCGCACTGAGCAATCACTCAATGCAGACGCAATGCCAAGATTGAGAACTTGGTTGAGGTGCACGAGACGTAAGTCCATGTTGTCGTGAAGTTTATCGATTAGCAAGAACGCGACGAGTTCATCAAGAACAAAAGAATTTGAGGCGAAAAGTCAACATGAGACGATGACGAAACGCAACAATCGTTTGGGACCACTGTCCCGAACGTCGAAAATCTGACCGTTCAGAAAAAAAGCCTCGTACTACGGACGGGACGTTGGTCCCAGCCTACGGCTCAGCGAGAATGACCTTTTTTGCACTCTAAGCCAAGGGCTCGCGAATCATACAAGATTAAGAACTAACTTGCGTTTGCTTTCGCTTCTTCTGCTTCAAGCCTTACTTTTTCGAGTGCAATCCGTTTTGCGAGCGCCGCTCGTCGGCGATGTTCGGCAAGAATCTTTCGCCTGTTTGAAAGGACTGACTTTTGTTCAGCCAGGTAGGTCTCAAGCTTCCCTTGGAGTTCTTCGCGGCGATCGATCGAAAGCTTGACGAGCGAGCTGATCGCCATCACGAAGGCGATTCCCCATAGTATCCAATTCCAAGGTAGCTCGTCCATAAATCATTTACCACACTTAAGGATTGTAGATTTCGAGTGCACTACGCACTTCTTGTGACCATGCGTTGCGTTGGGTCTAAGATCTCTCTTAGTCGTTCGAATTCGTCTGGGTTTGCGAAGTGGATGATGACGCGGCCTGATCCGCGTGCTCCTTGTCGAATTTCGACTTTCGTGCCGAGCTGTTGTTTCAAGCCCTGCTCGAGTGCGGCGACATGATCGGAGGTGGTTCGCTTCTTCGATTGCGTCGCAACGCCGATTGTTCCGCTTTCTTCCGCGTCTTCCTGAGCGACCTGTTCTCCGACGCGTCGTTCTATTTCTCGAACGCTCCAGCCCTCCGCTCGGCAGCGATTGGCAAAATCGACTTGCATCGATTCGGTGCTCAGCGCGAGGATGGCTCGAGCGTGACTTGCTGAGATTTTATCGGATTGGACCATATCCAAAATTTGATCTGGCAGCTCGAGCAAACGCATCATGTTGGTAACTGTTGTGCGATCGATTTTTAAGCGACCAGCGAGTTCTTCTTGAGTGCAACGATGCTCGGTAATGTATCTCTTGAAGGACATCGCTTTCTCGATCGCGTTTAGGTCCTTGCGTTGCAAGTTCTCAATAATCGCAAGCTCGGCCACCAGGCGATCATCGGCTTCGCGAACCTCGGCTCGGATCTTGGGAAGTCCGGCGTGGATGGTCGCTCGCAGACGTCGCTCGCCACTGATCAGTTGGAACCGGGAACCAATCTTGCGAACGAGGATTGGCTGCAACTGCTGGTGACTCTTGATGCTTTCGGCGAGAGAAGCGATCTCTTCTTCGTTGAAGACGCGACGTGGCTGAAACGGGTTGGCGTCGATTGTCGTTACGTCTAGCTCCATGGATCCAACTCCTGAAGCCGTTACCTCGAGCGTATCCGTTTGAACGCGGAATGCGGCCGCAGACGATCGAGGTTGCGTCGCAGGCGTATTCGCGTTAGTGCTAGCGAAAGACTGGCGATCCCGAGCGACAGCGGTAGATGGTGCTTCGTAGCCGCCATCATTCTCCATCGGTGTTCCCAAAAGTGCGGCAAGTCCTTTTCCCAAACGGCGTTCTTTAGTCACGATCCAGTACCTCCATGCATAGTTCGATATAAGCTCGTGATCCTCGCGAGCGGGGGGCGTAGTCCAACACGCTTTGTCCGAAGCTGGGTGCCTCGGCAATAGCTACATCACGGGGGATCACCGTGTCAAATACAAAGTCACCAAAAAATTCGCGGACCTCGTTGTCCACTTCGTGAGTTAGTTCGAGAGAAATGTCGTACATCGTTAAGAGCACTCCTCCAATTTTAAGTCGTCCTTCGGTCTGGTCGATGCATTGCTTGATTGCCTGAATCATCTGAGCCGCACCTTCCATCGCGAAGTATTCACATTGAATCGGCATCAATACTTCACTGCTCGACGCGAGGGCGGCTCGAGTCAGTTGCCCAAGCGAAGGCGGGCAATCAATCAAGACGGAGTCAAAGCTGCTCGTCCCGGTCTCAATGTTTCGCTGAAGAATTTCGCTCTGAGCCACTTCACCATGCTCGAGTAGATTTACGTCTTGAAAAGATCGGCATCCTGGAAGTAAGAACAGGTCGCGAAAGTCCGTTTCGAGAACGTGGGTGCTAAGAGGTTCGGTCGAAAGAAGCGGATGTCGTGCTGATGGCTTCCCACCTAGAGCACCAGTCGCGTTGCACTGCGGATCCAAATCAATCACCAACGTTCGCAAGCCTGCGCGGGCAAACCCGGCTGCAAGATTCACAGCCGTGGTCGTCTTTCCGACGCCCCCTTTTTGGTTGGCTATGCAAAGCGTGCGTGGCAAGTGGTGTAGTCCTTTTCTAAGTTCTCGACCCGATCTGTGTCAGTCGGTATACAGATTTTCCGCGATCAAGAAAACATCAGCCCAAGATTCGATCGCAATAACCGGGAATGAATTTAGAAAAGTGGGAATTGATCTCGCGGTTGGATTGTTACCCCGAAAGCTGTGACAAGTCACAGCAGTTCAAATTTGGAGTGCTCCGGCTCGGCGGAGCTTTCAGACTTATCTATCGGGTTCCTATCGAAAAAGTCTCTGATAACTAAACGATTTAGTTGTCACGCGAGGCTATTTCCTTTCGCTGCATCGTTCGCCCGAAACCTGTGACAAGTCACAGCAGTCTAAAGGGTTATACGTGAAACTCCTTTGGAGTGCTCCGGCTCGGCGGAGCTTTGGGGCGAGCGAGGTGCGAGCGAGGTGCTAGGCGATACAGAGTGTCGGGCTTTTGTTTACTGAATCAGTCTTTAAACGTCGACTTTGTCTTTTGGGATAATCCCTACCCCGAAAGCTGTGACAAGTCAAAGCAGTCCAAAGGGGCTAGCTCAGCGGATGGACAACCAAGCCCGAGACCAGCTTGGGGAAAAAGTAGGTACTTTTGGCTGGCATGCGTTCTTGATGAATCGAAACGTCGTGAATGTTGTCGATCGATGCGGGCATCACCAAAGCAGCAAGAGGATATCCGGATTGGCTATCGAGCTTTCCATTGAGCCCATCGATGACTTCCTGAACCAAGTGCACGTACGTTGGAACGGGATGCCCCTTGAGCCCAAGTAAATCGTCCAAAATCAACTTGTGGAGAATAGCAACCCCGAGGCCTCGCCAGTCTTCGCTTTGGCTTGGTGCGAGCGTCTGCATTCGCTCCATCGCTTCTGGCTTGCAGGTCAGTCGCGTCCATTCGTTGGAGGCTTTGCTGTAAAGTGCCATGATCTGCTGTTCGTCGAGTCTTTCGAGCTCAGCCCACACAGAACCTGCTGACTCTGCACCTTTCGCAACCAAGTCGCAGTCAAAAAACGGCGACAGTTTTTCATGAAGTTCGGAGGTCGTCAGTTCTGGAACTCCACCAAGTAGTCGGTGCGTCGGCAACACAAGTAGCCCCGGGTCGTTCATCCCGACAAGCATTGTCAAAACAAAATTCGCAGGATGATCCGAAGGCAGATCGCCCTTGGCAGCCAACTCGTCACGATAATTGCAGGCGGTTTCGTAGCGATGATGGCCGTCCGCTATAAACATATCTTTGGCGGAGACCAATCCACTGACTTGAGCAATCACGTTGATGTCGGTGATGGGCCACACCTTGTGGACGACTCCCAAATGATCGGTAGCTTCAAGCCCGTGAACGCCGCTGATTTTAGACTCGAGAATCGCTTGAACTTCGTTTTCGGGATCTGGGTAGAGACCAAAAATCTGACTAAGGTTGGCTTGTGTGGCACGAGTCAGTTTTAAGCGGTCGTCTTTGGCTTTTGCGTGCGTTTCCTCATGGGGATAGATGTTTCCTTCGCCAAATCGTTTCAGCCGCACGCGAGCCATGAAGCCTTTGCGAACAAACGTGTGTCCTCGGTAGTCGAATTCTTGATGATAAACGTAGATCGCAGGATCAGGTTCGGTTTGAAGAATGCCTTCGTTTTTCCATGTCCGAAAAATACGAGCTGCACGCGTGTAGGCATTGTTCGAATCGTCGTCGGACGGCTCGACCTTATTCAATTCCAGCCTCAGAAAGTTATACGGCGAAAGGTTGTATAGGTGATCTTGGAGGTCGCTTGCTACGACGTCATACGGCGGGGCAATACAATCGGACAGCGACCCGACCTGTGCCAGATTATATCGAAGACCGCGAAACGCTTGAATTTCTGGCATAGCTAGATTTGGCAAATTGAATCGGAGAACGAGACCAACATACCATTGTAAGCTTATCTCGCATCCTGGCCAGATGAGCAGGAATGATCGGCAGCCGCCGCTCTGTGCTCTCTATGGCTTTGTGTTTTAGTTCCCCCCGGTTTACTGACGCGAAATTTAACGCATTTGCGACAGTTGATTTCTTGAAACACCGAGGCACAGAGGGCACAGAGGAATATCGGGAGAGTTCGGCCTCGTGTTAGTGATTGTCAATTACCCAAACTTGTAAGGACTGCAAATGGTCTCAAACTCGTTACTTTTTGAGCCTGAACCGATTGCCCATTTTCGGTCAACCCGCGGTGGGTTTTGCTAGGAGAAATCCAACCTCTTGATAGGTTCGGCTACGAAATGAAGGCGTTCCTTCGTCGGAAATCCAACCGAGCGTCGGAAAAGAAGAGCTACCCCGCTAGGACTCGAACCTAGAATGACTGAACCAAAATCAGTAGTGTTGCCATTACACCACGGGGCAGTGGGTTTCGACAGCGTCTTAAGACGGCACGAATGATACCGTCAGCAATCGGAAAAGACAACGCCGTTTATCAAAAGGAAGGAGGGCGATTTTCGATTTTTGATTTGAGATTGAAGATTTTGGGATCAGGCCCGGGTGGATGCTTTCCCATTAGACCGCGACCTGTCGACAATCAAACATCGAAAATCGAAAATCCTCGCTTTATCCTTCTATTCGCTACATCCCGTACAGTCTTTGCGACTTACTTACCCTAGATGATTCAAACTGCCCGACCTGCGTATTTTTCTTATGCCATGCTTATTGACCAGACGATGTAAAGGTTACTTCGGGAAGTAGTTTCCCAGCGTACCCATTTTGACTGGTCGGTTGCTCCGGTCTCGTCAAGCTCGTGCTCAAGGATTTGAGCACGCGCAAGGACGGGACCAGCCAGAGCACGTTTGTAGGCATCAAGTTGAAGTGGGTAGGAAGAAACGCGGCCGACTACCCCCTGGAGTTCCGTGGTTCACATCAATGTGGCCGCTCCGGATGTTGCGTCCAACATACACACTGGTCTGAAGAAAAACCCTTAAGGAGATAGAGATGAGAAAGTTTTTGGCAATGCCGGTTTTGGCAGGACTTCTGTCCGCCGTTTCTGGCAGCGCTGTACAGGCTGCATACTGCGGTGCTGTTAGCTATGAAAATTGTGGTCCTGCTGTTGCCGATGCTTGTGCACCGACAACATACACCACAATGAAGACGATCACTAAGACCGTCTACGAACCGCAAACGTTTACGGGAACAAAAACCGTTAACCAAATCGTTTACGAAGACCAAGTTGTGAACAAAACACGACTTGAAAAGGAAACCCAATACCGCGAAGTCTCGTATACTGTCTCCAAGCCAGTCTACGAAACCCACACGGCTACCAAGACCTACAACGTTTCGCGACCTGTCTATGAGACTCGTACAAAGCAAGTTACTTATAACGTATCTCGCCCAGTGTACGAAACTCATCAAAAGACGATCAACTACACGGTTATGAAGCCAGTGTACGAAACCCATGAAAAGGTGATCAACTACACTGTTCAACGACCTGTAACTGAGACTCGAACAAAGACTGTTAACTACACGGTTTGCACTCCTGTTCATGAGACTCACAGCAAAGTCGTTAACTACACTGTGATGAACAAAGTTTTGGAGCAAAAAGAACGTACTGTGAACTACACAGTAATGGTTCCGGTAACCGAGTCTTTGAGCCGAACGATCACGAAGAAAGTAACAACTCCAGTCAACTACACCAAGACCATCAAGGTTGCTGGTGGAAGCTGGCAAACAACCAGCGAAGAAGTCGCTGGCCCCGTTGTGAAGAAGATGGTTCGTGAGCCAGGTACTTGGACTTTCGATCCTTCGACATGTAAGAATGTTTACTGCCCAGGTGCTTGCCGAGTTGAGTGCGTACAATGCCCACCAACGACCGTTTGCAAGAAAGTTTGGGTTCCAACTTGTGAAGAGCAGACGGTCAACTGTGTTCGCTACGAAACATCGTGCGTAAACGAAGTTGTTCCTTACACTGTTACCAAGTGCGTTCCTGAATGCCGAACCAAGGTTATTCCTTACACCGTCTGCAAGATGGTTCCAGAGTGCCGAAGCAAGACTGTTAACTACACGACTTGCAAGATGGTTCAAGAATGCCGAAGCAAGGAAGTTTGCTACACAGTTTGCAGCATGGTTTGCGAGCAAAAGAGCAAGACTTGCACTTACACAACCTGCAAAATGGTTCCTGAGTGCAAGACCAAGGTCTGCAACTACACAACCTGCAAGATGGTTTGCGAGCAACGTTGCAAGAACGTTTGCTACACCGTCTGCAACATGGTTTGCGAGCAAAAGACCAAGGAATATTGCTACACAACTTGCAAAATGGTATCCGAGTGCAAGACAAAGACTGTTCCATACTGCGTAACCAAGTGCGTTCCTTACACCTGCACCGTTAAAGTTGCTAAGTGCGTACCAACATGCGTTCCTTACACCTACACCAAGTGTGTTGCTAAGTGCGTCACTGAAGAAGTTCCTGTAACAACATGTGCTCCAGCTACCGATTCTTGTGGTTCGGGTGCTTGTGGCGCTCCTTGTTGTGATCCATGTGCAGCATCCGCTGGTAACGGTGGATTGTTCAACGGACGACTACGCCGGGCAGTCAAGAGCATTTTCAGCTGCGGAAGCGGTTGCGGATGTGCATCTCCAGCTCCAAGCTGCGGTTGCGAAGAAGCAGCTCCAAGCTGCGGATGTGCAGCTTAGTCTCCAAAAATTAAATTGAACTTTACAGCCGAATTTTTGTACGGTTCGGCTAAAAGGACAATCAAATGATAAACAAAAAACGGCTGGTGTCTCCTCTGACACCAGCCGTTTTTTCGTTG
>JANODQ010000696.1:0-4027 GCA_031412775.1 Pirellulaceae bacterium
TGTCTCCGGAGCAGCTTGATTTCAGTGTTGGAGATATCGGACCGAAGTCAGATATTTTTTCGATTGGAGCAATTCTTTATGAGCTATTAACTGGAAGCTCCCCCTTTGTTGCTGATTCACTTCCTAAGGTGATTGATCGGATCCGAAGCGACGCCATTGTCCCGCCTCGCAAAATTCGATCGGATGTGCCGATCGACTTAGAAGTGATCTGCATGAAGTGTCTACGATCAGATCCCTCTCAGCGATACGAAAAGGCAACTGCATTAGCGGATGATCTAGATGCTTTTTTGAACTTTCGGCCTATTCGGGCTCGTTCAATGACGATTTTTGAACGAGGTGTTAACTGGCTTCGAAGGCCGAGCCGTGTTACTGAGTTTGGATTAGGCCTGATCGCAATAAACTTGCTGGTGCTAGGGTGGGCCGTGTTTAACTATCCCGTTGTGATGTGCTTGTTCCCCGGTTCGAATACGGACAGTCAAACTCGAGATTTATTTTTGCCGGTCGTCTGCTTAATTATTCCCGTTCACGGATTCATGCTTTGGTCTAGCATTCAGATTTATCGAAGGCAACTCTCCCGCAGAGTTGCAGTAGCTCATCTTACGGCAACGATTCTTATGGCTCTTATCTCCATTACTGTCGTATGTTTAACCTCGGAAACAACAGCTTTGGACATGAATCGATTCGAGCGAGTCGCCACGCTAGGATTAATGTCGACATTTGCAGAGGTGCAAGCGTTGGGTGTTTTGGCCTTGTTGTTCTTCGCTTCGTGGCCTAAACATCCAACTAAGACTTCGACCATTCCTCCCTCCGATCAATGATTATTTAGCATCTGAATAAACCCTCCTTCTTCTCCCCCTTTTCGAATCGCCTTTTATGACAACTACCGCCCCTAAATTTCTTATTCTCATGCGCCACGGGAAAAGTTCATGGGAAGAGGAAGGGATGGATGATTTTTCGAGGCCATTAAATAGTCGCGGTCAACGAACAGCACCGACGATCGCTAAATGGATTGTTGAACACGATTTTATTCCAGACGCCGTTTTATGTAGCACGGCAGTCAGGACGCAACAAACGCTCGGAATATTGACGGACGTCTGGAACGAACAAGGCGATCATCATTACGACCGGCAGGACTGCTCCGAGTTATACCTGGCATCTACAAATACCATCCTTGAGTGCCTTAGCAAACGATGCAACACACATCCGCTTCCCAGTAAGGTCATGGTCATGGGACACAATCCCGGACTTGAAATACTTGCTTCCATCTTATCTGGACAAGTCATCGCGATGGCCACTGCGGAGTGCCTTGTCTTTGAGATTACTTCAAGCAAGCAACCAAACTGGACTCTCGATCTGAAACTAGGAGGCATCGCTAAGATTCACCAAGTGGCCCCGAAGACACTGTAGAGCGAAATCGATATACGCAGCTACGCCTGAAAGTAGGTTCCGCTTCCCGAGTGGAACCATTGGGATTCGCCCGGCAGGCGAACCCTACCAAAGTAGGTTCCGCTTGCCGAGCGGAACCATTGGGGATTCGCCCGGCAGGCGAACCCTACTAAAGTAGGTTCCGCTTGCCGAGCGGAATCAATTGGATTCACCCGGCAGGCGAACGATCCGGTTGGATGATGGGATTCGCCCGGCAGGCGAACCCTACTGATGTGTACCTAAGCTGAACGCTCTCTCACGCCAGGCGGCAGTGAATTGCTGGCCTCAAGTCTCGAAGAGACTTGACTACGTGGTTTTAATATCTGGGAATCGATTCGTCGATTGATTGGCTCCACAAGTCGATGCCGCCAGCCATGCTCTGTGCCGTTGGGAAACCGTTCGCTCGGAGCCAAGTGGCAACTCGCATCGATCGTCCACCATGATGACAATGGACAACGATATGCTTACCACGCAGCGAGTCTAGCTTGCCAGAAACTTCCTGCCACTGCGACATGGGAAGTAGTGTTGCTCCCGCAATGGATGCGGTTGCGAACTCATTTTCTTCCCTGCAATCGATTAACGCCCAGTCTTCTGTGTTCTCCATCCACTGACTGACAGTTTGTACATCGACTTCGATAGGAACATTGGAACTATCCGTGCTGGGGGCGACCTTCGGAATGGGGATAGACATAGGTTTGATTTCAATTGGACGTTACGACGTAGAATAAAGAAGATACATTATACATCGGTCGAGGGGCTTACGGCACTGTGCGGTGGCAGCTAGTTCCTTTTGTTTGC
Organism: Pirellulaceae bacterium; assembly: GCA_031412775.1. Lineage (GTDB taxonomy): Bacteria > Planctomycetota > Planctomycetia > Pirellulales > Pirellulaceae > JAIYDQ01. The sequence goes on from JANODQ010000696.1 coordinate 2,224, forward strand.
TGTCCATAGCTAATCTTGAGCAACTTACGTTTCTTATGAAAAACGATGATCAACAACCAATTCCGGTGACTCCGTCAGTCGATTTGAGTTTGTTGCAGCAGCACGGTTCCCATACTTCGGGTGGGCTGAAGAATACTGAGCCGATGGCGCTAGCCACGGGTGTTGACTTTGCTACGATTCGCCAGATAGCACCCGAGGCTAACGCCTACGGCTCAGGAAAAACAATGTTTTCATCAGAACAGACTTCGGGTGCCGTATCTGGACAGCGGGTTGCGATCATTGGACGCCTTGGGGGAATGAATCGGCGCGAGGCGATGCAATCGATTCGCGATCATGGCGGTACACCTATTGAGCGTGGTTTGAAAGACGCCAACATCGTGGTGATCGGCGGAGACCAATTGGCCGTGGATGTGTCTCGATTGATGGCTCATGAAGGTATCGATGAAGCGTTGGATGCTCGTCAGATCGAAGTCCTGGCAGAAAATGAATTCTATCAACGATTGGGGCTGGTTGAGCCTCAAGGAAATGTCAAACAACTCTACACACCAGCCATGTTATCGGACCTGCTCAAGGTATCGATAAGAACCGTTCGTCGATGGCATCGCATGGGGTTGATCAAGCCAGTCCGAACGGTTCATCGACTTGCCTACTTCGACTTTCAGGAAGTGCAATCGGCGCGGCAACTTGCTCAATGGGTCGAGGAAGGTGCCAAGCCCGCAGCCATCCAGAAGCAGCTCGCTGATTTCGCTAAGTGGCTACCCGGTGGCGCTCGATCTGTTGATCAATTAAACATCATCGTTGAAGGGCAGCGATTGCTACTTCGTCAAGGCGAAGGACTTGTCGACGCCGCAGGGCAGATCCGGATCGATTTCGAATCGCTTGAGCCCGACTACTTGTCACCCAGTCAACTCGATGAGCATAGTGATGGAGATGATCGACAGCTTTTGCTCTTTACTCCCAACGCACAATCCACGGTCGTACCACCAGCCTCAGCGATGACTGCCGAGGAGATGCTCGAGCATGCAAACGCACTTGAAGACGAAGGTCAACTGCGAGAGGCGATCGAGTGGTATCGATTGCTACTTGCAAACTTTGGCCCGTCTGCTGAATACAATTTTCAATTAGCAGAACTTCTCTATCGCGAAGGGGAAATCGAAGCCGCACGCGAGCGCTACTACGCGGCAATCGAGATTGATAACGAGTACGTGGAAGCGAGAGCAAATCTCGGCTGTGTCCTTCAAGAAACAGGCCGCTCCGATCTTGCCATCGCAGCCTTCCGCGGCGCGATCTCTCTCTACCCTGAATATGCCGACGTCCACTATCACTTAGCAAGACTGCTAGACGAAACAGACCATCGAAGCGAAGCCATCAATCACTGGTCCGAGTTCGCAAGACTCTCGCCACAAAGCCCATGGGTAGGAGAGGCGATTGAAAGACTTAACGAAGCAACTAGTTGATAGTTGATAGTTGCTAGAGGCTAGTCACTAGTTTGGCTATGGATTCACTAACGACTGAGTCACTGCGATTTGTTGAATAACGCCAGCTTGTTTGTCTTCCAACCGAATCGTCGCTTGGATCGCGGGCATCGCGAAGTTGATCGGTGGAGAGGTGTCAGTAGTTGGCGTTGTAGTAGTAATGTCAAAGCTTACATCTGCATTCGGCGAAGCCGGTGAATTAGTTTGACCCGTTTGAAGCCACTGAAGTCCGTTTTCAAAGTAAGTCCCGACTATCGAACCGTTCGTAATTGGCTGAGCAAATCCGTCGTTCTCGAATTGTTCGGTAAATGAATCAAAACAGGGTTGAA
>JANODQ010000697.1:0-2280 GCA_031412775.1 Pirellulaceae bacterium
GACGTCTTTCTTAGGGAAATACATGACATTGGCTAACCTACGCGTTGTCCAGGGGGCCGATCGCGGCCGAGTGTACTTGGATCTCAAACTACCTTTCACCGTTGGGCGTGAAGAAGGCAATGCAATCCAACTAAACGATGAACGGATCAGTCGGTTTCACATCAAGGTCCAAGAAGACAATCATTACATCGTTTTGACGGATCTCGATAGCACCAATGGAACCCGAGTAAACGGCCAGGATTGCCAACTTCGGATATTGCGTTTCGGTGACCTGATCGCTGTGGGACGAAGTGTGCTTCTCTACGGTACCCGCGAACAAATTACCGAGCGCGTGCAAGAATCGATAACTGCGATTGAAGCAAACGCGGACTTGCAAAACTCGCAGGCGAAGGATCCTTTAGAGTTCGAAGTCGATGGCAGCCAGAGTGTGATGCTCATGCTATCGACTAGCATACCACAGCCCAAAATACCGGAGCGTTTAACGCCAAGCCAAGCAGCTCAGCTAGCAGAATTACTCGAGCATTTTCATGGGCAACTAGGCACGGTTATCGAGTCGCCCAAGATTCCTGAACATGCAACAACGGTAAAGCTAGACATTGCAACTTGGCAACTCATGATTCAGATGTACGCGAGGCTGGGCGAACTGATTCGATCGGTTGCCGAACCTGAATTATAGAAGGCCTCGTCGTTGTCTTATGAAGCTGCTTAAGATGGTTTTCAAGATACCAGTGGACTCTTCGCCTAGGAAAAAACATGAATGTATGCCCGCGTATGAAATCAACAAGCCAATCAGCAAGTGGAATTCCCCACTAAAAGTCGAAAGTGACTCGGTGTTAATTTCTGGGTAACGTTTTCTGTTGGACGGCCGCGTGTTTGCTGGTCGCCGAGCCGACGATTTTGCTTGAGTACGCGAGTCAATCGGATTTCAAGTACAATTCCCGCATCACGAATTGCTTTTTTCTAAGACTTATTCTGTTTTCTTTTTGGATTGCAAATGACACGATTGATACCGATTTTCGTTGTCTTGGTGGCGTTCAATATTTCAAGGAATAATTTATTCGCCGGAGATCGGTCGCCGGAGACAGCATCGTCGAAAAAGCCACTGAGCGAAATTCTTGAAACGATTCGCGTCGAATTCAGGCTTCCTGGGCTCGCTGCGGGAATCGTCACGTCTAACGGTATCCAAGAAATTGCGGCCGTTGGATATCGAAAAATGGGTGACGACACGAAAGTAACCGAAACCGATTTTTGGCACCTTGGCTCGTGTACCAAGGCGATGACTGCGACCTTGATCGGGATTTTGGTTCACGAGGGAAAGTTAGCTTGGGATACGACTCTTGCAGAAGTTTTTCCGGAGGACGCTAAGCAGATGGATGATGCCTTTCGCAAAATCACACTGATGCATTTGTTGACGCATCGAAGCGGACTTCCTGCCAACGGAGCTTGGTGGGAGTTAGGTAAAGACCGTTCGCTTCCAGAACAACGACACGAGTTACTGCGTAGAATGATTAAGGGTTCGGTTTCGAACGAACCGGGCAGCAAGTTTCTCTACTCGAACGTCGGTTACGCGCTCGCTGGCCTCATTGCAGAAACAAAGATGGGCATGCCTTGGGAGTCACTCATACGTGAAAAATTGTTTCAGCCGCTGGAGATGAAGCAGGTTGGTTTTGGCGTATCAGGCACGCTTGGCGAAGTGGATCAGCCTTGGGGGCATCAGCCGACTTGGTTGGGCCTGGGGGCCTTGAAGCCTGTGCAACTGGACAACGCCCCATCGCTTGGACCTGCTGGGACGGTGCATGCATCCATCGAGCACTGGGCCAAGTTCATTGCACTGCATCTCAAGCCCGAGAATTCATTGATACCGAAAGAGATCTGGACACAGCTTCATACGCCACCAGTAGACGCGGAATATGCACTCGGTTGGGGTATCGTTGAACGACCATGGTCTGGAGGTCAGGCTTGGACACATAGCGGAAGCAACACGGTCAACTATTGTGTGTGCTGGCTCGCTCCAAAGATAGACTTTGCGGTCATCATCGCTACCAATTCAGGGCAACAAAACGCCGCGTCAGCGCTGGATAAAGCTGCCAGCGAACTCATCAGGCGGCACTTAAAATAATAGCCGCAAGTGTCTGTTACCGCCGCACGCAAATCGAAGAACGCAAAAAGACAACAGTGATGCTTATCAGGCGACTCACTTGGATAATCATCGCTGTGTAACCGTACATGGGTTAGATAAAATTGCCGACCGTTTTGCACGCAATTTTGATTCGATTCTAT
>JANODQ010000698.1:0-4551 GCA_031412775.1 Pirellulaceae bacterium
TCGCTACTAGGCAGGTCGCTGCGGTAAGGATCTTGCGAAAGGCTGGTAGTTGAAAAGCTGGCTGACCGACTGCTGCTAGTTGATATTGTCTTTTGATGTAAGGATTGATGAACCAAAGGTAGCAGGCAAAAGTATTCATCACCAATCCGATACCATGCCATGCGTGCCAAGTTCCCCAAGCTAGCCCGATCATCATGAAAAAGCGGCTGAAGAAACATCCACCACCATAGAGAACCAGTGGAAGACCGTGAAGCGAAAGGGCAGTCGAGATAAACATCATTCGTCCGCTAAAAATACTTTTCCAAGCATTTTGACCTTCAACCCACAATGTGGGGCGGTTCATCATGTCGCTTAAGATGAAGTAACCATCAAATCGAACAAATGGATTTACATTGAAGGCCAATGTTGTAAACGTACCGAGCGTTGCGAGTGCAATACAAAAGTACTGCCACGTTGAGTTCTCGAACGAGTTGCATACGATTAATGCACCGCAAGATAAAAGTAGTTCAAACCACATCCCACCTGCTGCGCAAAACGCCCGCGACTTGGAGGTTGGTAACCTCCACATGTCCGTTGTATCCACGTATGGCATCGGGGCCAGATAGAAAAAGGCTAATCCCGCGCCGCGAACTCTCGCTCCCTCAGCTACACAAAACGTCGCATGTCCAAGTTCGTGTGCGAACTTGAGCATGAACCATGCACCAGCCCACCACAGGGCAGCTTCAGGAACAAAAAGTTTGGAGCCTAGCTCAGTAAAAACACTCGGATTCGAGAGAAACGTGATGACGGCAGTCAAAATCACGAGGACGCCCGCAATTAACGCTGGAACTGAACACAGCCAATGAAGCTTTCGAGCGAGCCACTCAATTTTTTCTCCATCCATCAAGTGGAACTTGAAGGAAAACGGATCGACTGGAATGTTGAAGCTATCACGCTTTGGTGGCTGTGCAGCGGGGTTTGGATTCGCGTTTGGTGAATTTGGATTCGTCGACTCAATCGCATCGTCGTCATCTAAATTTGCTGCTTGCTTGGACTGCACGATGCTTGCCAAGCCAGTGGTCATGAACCACTTTATCGAGCGTTCCGTCGATTCTGCATCAACGCTCGCCTCGGGATGATGTGCGGTTAGAACTTCCACTATTTTTGCAATATCGTGCTTACCATCCAGCGACGATGCGACAAGGTAATCCTCGCGACCGATTCGGTAAAATTGCTTCGCAACCGGATCTTCGATCACACACTCCCACTTTGCTGCGGAATGCTGTGGAACAAACCGAAGGTCGGTTCGTAATTTCAGAACACCCCGTGGAGGCCCTTGTGGAGGCCCTTGTGGAGGTCCGGGTACAGGCGTAGGCGATTGTCCAGGTGATTGTCCAGGTGATTGTTCTGTCGGTTGATTGATTAGTACATCCATGATTTACCAAACCCACATGTTCACGAGCCAACGATAGGGTTTGCTCAGAAGCAACCAACCAATCGTATGATTGCCCGTATCAACAACCGTCTTCCCCTTCATTCCAGGTCGGAAGAGCTTGCTTGTGTTTTCGACATCCATCTCAGCGATGTAGACTGCTTTGTCGTCGATAATTTCTGCGTGAGGTTCAATCCTCGCGAGAGTGCTTGGCCACGAAGTAGTACCCGTTGCATCGGTTCGCAGAACTGCTTGACTGCCAGACTTAACCCAAGGCAAGTCTTCTGCGGTCAACTGGATCTCCGCAGTCATTCGGTCCATTGGAGCAATTTCAAAGAGCGACTGTCCAAGCGTGACAGGCATTCCTTCATTGCCAAACCAATCGCCTTGAACGATGACTCCAGTCGAAGGACTTCGAATATCGAGTCTTCCAAGTTGCTCACGGATGGAATCCATTTTTAATTGGATCTGTTGAGTTTCAAGCTGTGCAAGACGAAGATCGCCGGAAGCTTTCGTTGCGAGTGCAACATCGCGTCGCTTGTTTGCCGACTGTAGCTCGGCCTCTGCAATCAGTAGCTCGCGACGAATTGGTTGGTCATCAATCGATGCGAGTAATTGTCCTTCGGTTACTTCTTCCCCTGGGCGCACAGCAATAGCCGTTAGTCGGCCTTCGATGGGGCTGGAAACAAACCGTCGTGTGCTAGGCTCCAAAATGCAGTCGCGACTGGCGCGATACGGAACGGGAATACAAAGAAAAATCAAAATCGCTGCTACGGTAGCGAATACCCAATATTTATTTAACGATCGAAAGAACGTGACCTTATCGACGATACTGAAGCACTTCAGCCCCATCTTACTCACGGTATATGCCTCGAGGACTTTTCCAAGCGTCGGACCATCTAAATCCATCGCCGCTGCGAACGACAAAGACTCTTGGAGATCTTCGGAGTAGCGCCAAGCGAGGATGACTGCCCAACCGCCTGGAACGGTTGTCATTTCGAAGTGGGATGAGAGTGCCGCATAATTCGGATGAGTCATTGCGATCCGATTCAAAATGGCACTGGGAGAAAGCGGAAGTCGCGCATCGCAGTTGAGTCCGATTGGCATCTCGCTTTGCGATGAGTCGCTCGCAATGGAAGATATGGCTTCGGGGGTGAGCAATAGCTCTCGCGCTGTGCGGCTAGCGATCGAATCGGCGATCTTTCCACGACGGGTGCGCCTTACAAACCAAACTGCGCACCCAAGTCTTTCTTCCCACTTTTCAACAAGTTTTGAAGCAAACGCTGGGTCCATCAATTCAATCGACGACGGAGCTCGCCAGCTTGGATTCTTTGGCTGAATTTGCTCTTCGACGGTTTCAGCAGAAATTCCAATTTCAACCGTCTCATTTACAGGCGGCATGTTGCTGCTGTTGGCATTCGCTGCGACACTCTCAATCGTGCGCTCTGAACAAATCGAAGCACCGGAGTTTGATAAAGTGGTTTGTGTCATAGCCGAATACGTGTTGAACTTGTTAAAGAGTAGCTATTCTCCGGGTTGCAAGATGCCTTCCGCTTCAATTACGGCAAACGTTGGCATCGTGACCCGACGATCTTAGTGTCGGAATTTTCGATGACCACACTGATCATGAACCATCCAGTTTCTGGATCTGCGACTGGCGGAACATATTCAACCGTCCCTTCAACGCTTTGGCCGTTTGAAAGTTGAACTCGTATAGCCCCGCCTCGAGTAATATTCGGAAGTTCGCTCTCTTGGACTGAGAATGTCGCTCGCAATTTTGAAACATCGACGAGCCGTAGAAGGACAGGAGCACTCGCTGCGACAAATTCGCCAATCTGCTTTTGAACATCTGTAACGATTCCATCGATTGGTGCGACAATAGTTCGATCCGCAAGCATCTTCCTATATCGATCTAGGTCAGCTTCGAGCACGATCGCGATGTCTTCTTCGGACTCCAGTCGCCCTAGACTGATAATCATTTCAGATTGAGTACGTTCGAGTTCCGCGTTGCTGATTTTTCCTTCGGCGAATAGCTTCGTAATTTTCTCGAACTTCGTTTTTTGAAGCGCAAATTCAGCGCGGGCCTGCTTGATTTTTCCGGTACGCGAGGCCTCGGTCTCTTTCATCCGCAGTTGGGCTTCGGCTGTCTCGGAATGCAAGACAGCAAGCGGCTGGCCAGCGGTTACAAAATCGCCGGGTCGGACCAATATCTTTTCGATAATACCCGTTTCCACCGTAGCAACATCGATGTCATGATACGGTTGCAAGACTCCGTCGAGTGCTCGGTCGCTCCACGGCGAGGCAGCATTCCCGGCGCTGCCATTTTGAGCAATCGCCAATGATGAATCGACGGAAAGTAACCAGAAACTAAAGACCATGGCCGATAGTTTTTGAGTCATTCTCAAGCTAGTTCGAGTAACGTTTTTCATCGCAGTTCTCAATACAAAAGGCAAAAGGGATCGGCTTACGAGCCGTCTCATTTTGAAAGCGTCTACGCCGAAAAATTGCTTCTTAAGCGAGCTTTCCTAAATCGTTTCCGTCGAACCCTAAGTCACGGAAATGGGCCACATGGTGGTGAAGCCGCAGTTGTTCGCTGAAAGTTCTCTGCGTGTAGCGATTGGTCGAGATAATCCGGTTTTAACGCCTTATGGATTGCCAGCATTAAGCAACTTCGTTGAAGTGTTCAATGCTGCTAAACCAACGATGCCGAATTAAAACAACGCCACTTGTCAAAAATCACCTCTAGCGCTATGATCCACATAGCCTGAATTATCCGACAGCCACGCAACTTCAGGCGATTTGCAGTCCCCTTTTTTTTGTTTACACCATATGACAATCACTCAACAGGAAGCAGTCGAAGACACAACCGCATCCGACTTAGCTAGTGGACAAACGTCAGGTGGTGGTGCTCTTCGCCCCGTAGATCAGGTGGTTTTAGATCTTCTCCGTCGAAGGCCTGGTTTGACTGTCACAGAGTTTCTTGATTTGCTAGACGTTACCCAAACTGCTGTTCGAATTCGACTTGATCGGCTGGAATCCTTTCAATTGATCGAAAGAAAGAAAGTTTCCGTAGGTCGAGGCCGACCGGTTTACCAATATCACTTAACGGACGCTGGCTGGCGGCATGTTGGGGTTACCTA